>JAAYPL010000046.1 GCA_012519875.1 Clostridiaceae bacterium
ATTCGGACCGGTGTGCAGGTTACCAACATGATCCGAGGCTCGCTGGTTGGATTGTTGAATTCGTACAGCAGGTCATCCGGTTCAACCACATCGATTTGGTCGACCTCGTAAGTGTAACGCGTGGTTTTTGTTTCAATGATGATGGTTTCGCCGATCTTGACTTCATCCATCCGATTGAAATGACGGCCATATGTATAGGAGCGATGGCCGAGATAAATGGCCACGCCCGGTTCGCCGGCGGACGGACTGTTGGTGTAATGACCGATGGCAACCCGCAGGTTGTGCAAGGTCGCACCCTCGGCGATCGGCATTTTAACCGAAATGGAAGGAATGGTGATTCGACCGATGGCTTGAATCACTATCTTCTGAGGCGTCGTGGTTGCAGGTGTTGTGGTGACGGTGACCGATCCTGTTGTCTGCGGCTGCGACGTTGCGGCGGTCGAATCGGTTGATGGACTGCTTGTGCTTGAGGTCTCCAGGTCGTCATAATAGTCGTATTGCTCGCCGGCAACGATGAAATCATCATATCCAATGACAATGGTGCCATCGCCCTCATCAAAGTTTTGCAAAAGCTGCTGGCTGCAGCTGTCCTGACGCCAGCGTCCGATTATGGGATCTAAAATCAAATAGAGGCCGCTAACCAACAGGATGACAATCAGAATGTTGAGTGCAATCGAGCCCGGGCGACGCTTGCGCGCCGGAAGTTTATCGGCCTCGGGCGGAGCTTTTCGGCTTTCATGGCTCATGTCTTGAATTCCTCCAATGACAACAATAAAACGTCTCTGCCTATATTCTTCAGGAAAAAACGGATTCTGTAAAGGGTGAATGTTACCAAGTACCACTAATATTACAAAAAAAGAACCTTTCATGCTATGCTAAAACAATGTCTTCGTGTATTTTAACAGTAGCAACAAAAGGGGGCGTGCGGGATGCGGCTGATTATCGTGGACAACCAGGCCGAGAAAGAGCAGGAGTTTTACCCGGACGATCATTTGCTGGATGTGCTTTTGCAAAGTTCTTCCGGTATTCATACGCCCTGTGGCGGTCGGGGCACCTGCGGCAAATGCCGCGTGGAAATACTTGGAATCGGCCATGTCCTGGCCTGCCAGACCATTTTGTCGGCGGAATTGATCGGCCGGGCGACCCGGCCATTGACCGTTATCTTGCCCGGGACCGTTCGGGCTCAGATATCAACCGAAGGAATCCTGCCGGATGTTTCCTTGCTGCCGTCAATTTACAAGGGAACGGCTGTTCTGGCCGAACCGACGATCGATGATCAACGTCCGGATGATGAACGTTTTGAAGCCGCCACCGGTCTGACCATTCCTTTCGACCTGTTGCCCGAGCTTCCGTCGGTTCTGCGCCGGACAGATTTTCAGCCGTCTTATTACGGTTTGATTCCCCGGAATGGAAAGCCGGGCCGTGTTTTACGCTTTATTTCAGCCGACGCGCCGAATCCTTTGGGCCTGGCCGTCGATATTGGGACAACAACGCTGGCGGCCTATCTTTATGATCTTGAAACCGGTCAACGCTTGGCAGCGGCTTCCGCGCTCAATCCCCAGAGTGGTTATGGTGCCGATGTGATCAGCCGAATTGACCGGGCGACGGAATCGACTGAGCAGCGGGAGGCCTTGCGTGTCTTGATCGGTCGTGCCATCGCTGATCTTGAGGAAAATCTGATTCGGGATGGAGCGGTCGAAACCGGACAATCCCTTGCTCTTGATCATGTCGTACACTATGTGCTGGCCGGCAATACCACGATGTTGCACCTGTTGGCCGGATTACCACCGGAAGCCATCGCCCGGGCGCCTTTCATCCCGGTCAGCCGTCGTCTGCAGAGCTTAACCGCCGCAGAGCTCGGTCTGCCGGTTGCCCCGGATGCTCTCTGTCAACTGTTACCGTCCATCGCCAGCTATGTCGGAGCTGATATTACCGCCGGCATTCTGGCCTGCGGACTGCTTGACCAAAAACCGGAAACCGGCAGCCTTTTGATTGATATCGGTACCAATGGTGAACTGGTGGCGGTCGGCCCTCACGGCGCCGTCGCTTGTTCGACTGCCGCCGGCCCGGCCTTTGAAGGTGCCAATATCCGCTGCGGCATCGGTGGTGTTCAAGGGGCTATTGATGCTGTTCGCTGGGATGGCAGGATATTGAGCTATACCTTGATCGGAGACCCAAGCCGTGGAGCAGATCGACAGCTCGCCCGCGGAATCTGCGGTTCCGGTCTTGTGGCGGCGGTTGCCAGCTTGTTGGACTGCGGCTTGATCGAATCCACCGGCCGGATCACGGACCAATCCGATCAATTGCCATCCGAACTGCGGGAGCGGATCATCACGGTCTCGGGTCAGCCGGCAATCGTGCTGGCGCCGGCTGAAGCCAGTGCCAATGGAGAGCCGATTGTTTTGACCCAAAAGGATATTCGGGAATTGCAAAATGCCAAAGCCGCCATTGCAGCCGGCATCACGCTCCTGCTGGGCAAAGCCGGTCTGACCGCGGCGAGCGTCGGTCAGGTCCATATTGCCGGCGGATTCGGCAATTATCTTGATATACGGCATGCCTTTCGTATCGGCTTATTACCGGAGGAGCTGCGAAACCGCACCCGGGCGGTTGGCAATGCCGCCGGAATGGGAGCTGTCCTTTGTCTGCTCAATACGGAACGAATGGAACAAGCCCGAACCGTCGTCGATCAGGTTGACTATTTTGAGTTGTCCGGTGAAAAAGAATTTACAGAACTCTATGTTGATGCCATGATGTTTCCGGAGAATGAATGAGCAGTGGAAGTTTTTGATGCAACAACAGACGGGAGGGAGGCCAAGGCCGCACTCCGACGGCAAATGATGAACCAACGTGAGGCTATGCCGCTTTTGGTTTATCAGCAGGCCGGAAAAGGATTTTGCCGCAGCTTGCCGATGTTGCTGGCGTATTTTCAATTGCCGGATCCGAATGCCGATCGGCCGCTGCGCATCGCGACCTATGCCGCAATGAGGCGAGAAGCCGATTTGGATCCCGCTTTGGCTGATCTTCTGCTGGTGACAAACCTTGAGTTATATTATCCGGCGACCACCGGTCAAGATCCGGTGTCCGGATTGGTTTTCGGTCGTCTGCCGCAAGGAACGGCGCCCCGGGATTTTCTGATTGCCGGCCGATTTGGGGTCGCAGAACCACCCGAAGACAGCTGGCTGGATGATCCTCCTGAGCTGGACATTGTTTTTCTGCCCGGTCTGGCGTTTGATCTGTCCGGCAATCGTTTGGGCTGGGGGCGTGCCTACTATGACCGGTTGATTCCAACCTTGCCCGGCCGGCCAAGGCTGGTCGGCGTTTGTTATGCCTTCCAGATTATCAAAGGCAGCCTGCCGGCGGATGATCATGATCGGCGGGTCGACATCTTATTGACACCGGAGGGTATCCAACCGGTTCGGAAACCATAGCTATCTTATAGGAATCAAACTGCTCCAACGCCGCTTTACCTTTATGTTAAAATATCTCCACAACAGGATGCCCATTAAATGACAAACCTTTTCAAATCATGATAACAGCGTTAAAATGGCATGATATAGAAAACTTTTATCGATAAATCAAGGCTTCAGGAAGGACAATAATGACCAATAAATCCAAAAATACAGCTGTTATTACTGTGGTTGGCCGTGACAGAGTCGGTATCATTGCCGGTGTTGCCGGCTTATTGGCTTCCCGGCAAATTAACATTAAGGACATTTCCCAGACCATTCTTGACGATGTCTTTACCATGATCATGCTGGTCGATCTGGCCGGCAGCCGGTTTGATATCAAAGAACTGGCCGGCTGCCTGGACGCACTAGGCAGTGATTTGGGTGTTTCCATCCGGATTCAACATGCGGACATTTTTGATGCCATGCATCGGATCTGAGGCGGCAGCATGTACAGCGATTTTGAAATTCTCGAAACCATTCGCATGTTTCAGGAACAGCACCTTGATGTCCGAACCATCACCATGGGTATTTCCCTTTACGATTGTGCAACGGCGTCAAGCAAGGAGACCTGCCGCCGGATCTATGACAAGATTTGCGGTAAGGCGGAAAACTTGATCCGCGTCGGTGAAGACATCAGCCGCGAATATGGCATCCCGATCATCAATAAACGAATCGCAGTGACGCCGATTTCGCTGATCGCGGCTTCCGGCGAAACGGAGGATTACACTGTTTATGCCCGCGCTCTTGATCGGGCGGCATCAAGTGTCGGCGTTAATTTCATCGGCGGGTTTTCTGCCTTGGTACACAAGGGGCTCACGCGAAGCGATCACCATTTGTTGTCGGCCATTCCGGAAGCTTTAGCCACAACCGATCTGGTTTGTTCTTCGGTCAATCTGGCCACCAGCCGAACCGGTATCAATATGGATGCGGTCGCCCTGATGGGTAAAATTATTCTGGAAACCGCCCGCAAAACAGCCGACCGGAATGCGTGGGGTTGTTGTAAGCTTGTGGTTTTTGCCAACGCGCCGGAAGACAATCCCTTTATGGCCGGTGCCTTCACCGGTCCGGGCGAGCCGGAATGTGCCATCAACGTTGGCGTTAGTGGTCCCGGTGTCATCAAAACGGCGTTGGAAGCGGTTCGTGGCCGGGATCTCGGTGTCGTAGCCGAAACCATCAAACGTGCTGCTTTTAAAATCACACGGGTGGGGCAATTGGTTGCGCAAGAAGCCTCACGTCGACTTCATGTCCCTTTTGGCATCATTGATTTGTCACTGGCTCCGACGCCTGTTGTAGGCGATTCGATCGCCCGCATTCTGGAAGAATTCGGCTTGGAGACCTGTGGTGCCTGGGGAACGACCGCAGCCCTGGCCATGCTCAATGACGCTGTTAAAAAGGGAGGAACGATGGCGTCATCTTTTGTCGGCGGCCTGTCAGGCGCATTTATCCCGGTCAGTGAGGATGAGGGTATGATCGCCGCGGTGACCTCGGGCTGCTTGAGTCTGGAAAAACTTGAGGCCATGACCAGTGTTTGCTCGGTCGGCATCGATATGGTTGCCATTCCCGGAGATGTGTCAGCCAGCACCATTTCGGCCATTATCGCCGATGAAATGGCCATCGGTACTTTTAACAATAAAACCACCGCCGTACGGATCATTCCCGTTCCAGGCAAGAAAGTCGGCGATACTGTTCACTATGGCGGCCTGCTTGGGTCGGCACCGATTGTGGCGGTCAACCCGGCATCATCGGCTGATTTCATCGGACGTGGCGGACGAATACCGGCACCGATTCACAGCATGAGGAATTAGTGTCATGTCGACTGTGCTGAAATGGTTGCTTTCCCTTGATGATGAGGCTGTCGTCCGATCTATCGCATTGGGCGAAACCGAATGGCCGCAAATTGACGGCCATGCCGAAAGCAGTGAGCGGAATTTTTTTCAGCTGATGTCCGCGGCCATTGACATCTACCGGGGAGAATTTGAATCCGCCGCAGGCTTACTGGCCGGTTGCAGTGAAAAGGCAAATTTATTTTGGTGTAATGACCTGATAAAGCTGTGGTATGAGGCCGAAACCGGCGAGCCTGAGCAGGCTGTCAAGAAAATCAATCTCTGGTTGGAACAACATCCGCAGGCAAAGATCCGCCGGAAAAACCCTTTTCGACCGCTGATTGCCCTCGATCGGCGCTTGGCCGGACGTTGGGCTCCGGTTTTGCATTGCTATGTGGCGTCTTTGCTGAATCAGTGGTCGGAAAAAACATTGGCTCAGATCCGGCTGAGCCGCGAGACTGCGGCTGTGGCCGGCATCAGCGAAAATCTGTTGATCCGCTTGGATTTTTTGCTGCGTTTTGCCCAGGCTCGCAGCGCCAGATCGATCGGCCAGATTCTTACCGCCGTCAATGAATGGGATGCGCTCTGCCGGCAGGACGCCACACTCGGTGACGGTACTGAATATATCCTTGAGGCTGTCGTTGCTCTTGAATTTGAAGAGCGTTTTGATGAAGCGCTGACCTGGTTGCAACGCGGCCTGGACAAGGAGCCTCGACACTATGACTTTCTGCTGGTCAAGGCCCGCATTCTCAAACACATCGGAGAGATGAAATCCTGCATTGAAACATGCAACCGATTAATCGAATATTACCCTTCGGATTTCTCCGGCTATTGCCTGCGTTCAAATGCCCATTTCCTGATGGGTTTGCTGGAGCAGGCGATGGCCGATGCTCAAAGCGCTGTCGAGGTAGCCCCGGAAAACCCGAACAGCCTGATGGCCCGCGCCTTTGCCCGGATGCAATCAGGCAACTACGAAGCTGCGTTGACAGACTTTGAACAGGCGCTCCGCTATGACCCGCAGCGTTATGATGCATTGCGCGGGCAGGGAAAATGCCAGTCAATGCTGGGCCGGGACTACGATGCGTTGGCCAGCTTTAATGCACTGCGCAGGATCTACCCGGACGATCCGGAACTTTACTACGAATTGGCCGATACCCTGCTATCCGCCGGCTATCTGGATGATTGCGCCAAAGTCTGCCGAAAATGCCTGGAACTGGATGAAGATCATGCCAATGCCTATGTTATCTTGGCCATGGTTGCAGTACGGCGTGGCGATGATGAAAAGGCCGGCCAATTGCTTCATCAAGCCCTTCGGCTTGAGCCCGATAATCCCTTTGCCCTTAATGAGTTGGCCTATCTGAAACACCTGCAAGGTGAAGATGATCTGGCCCTTGAGCTGATCGACCGGGTTTTGGAAGAAGCCCCCGATTATGCCGATGCCCTTTGCAATAAAGGCGTGATCCACTATTTCCGCAGTGAGTTCGAGGAATCGGCGGCGGCTTTTAATGATGCATTATGTTTGGCATCCGACCATGTCGCGGCTTTGGTCGGCAAGGGCAATGCCTTGACTCAACTCTGCGAATTTGATGCTGCGCTGGTCTGCTATGATCAAGCTTTGGCAAAAGATCCCCGTAATATTGATGCCTGCCATGGCAAGGCCATTCTCTACCGCATGCTTGGTCTGGACGATGAGGTCCGGCGCTGGCAGGATCAAGCCTGTTCCCTGGAAGATGATTTAGACGGATTTAAATATTGATGAATAAAAGCAAATCCCCGTAGCCGAGAGAAACTCAGGTCAGAAAGCGTGATCGCGCATGCTCAATGGCCCGGCTGACAGCCTCTCGCGCCGGTGCGCCGGGGATTTTGCGGCGTCCGACACAATTGGCAATATTGATAGCGTCGTAGACGTCCTGCCCGATCAAAGGCGAAAACGACTTGAACTCTGTCAATTCGAGGTCGCTCAAGGCCAGGTTGCGTTCCAGGCAGTAGGATATCAGCTTGCCGGACACCTCGTGTGCGCTGCGGAAGGGAAGCCCCTTGCCAACCAAGTAATCAGCCAGGTCGGTGGCATTGGTAAAGCCGCCTTTCGCAGCCTGAGCCAGATTGGACTTGTGGACCGTCATTGTGCGCAACATGTCAGTCAGTACCGGCAGGCAGAGTTGAACCGTGTCGATGGCATCGAAGATGGCCTCTTTATCTTCTTGCATATCTTTGTTATATGCCAGCGGCAATCCCTTCATTACGGTAAGCAGTGTCATGAGAGCGCCATAAACCCGTCCGGTCTTGCCCCGTGCCAATTCGGCGACATCCGGATTTTTCTTTTGCGGCATAATGCTGCTGCCGGTAGAATAAGCGTCATCGAGTTCAATAAAGGCAAATTCCTGACTTGCCCACAAAATGATCTCTTCGCTGAGGCGAGATACATGCATCATGAAAATAGCCAGGCAAGAGGCCAGTTCGATAACAAAATCACGATCGGACACCGCATCAAGGCTGTTTTGAGAAATGGCGGTAAAATTCAACGCTTCGGCGACCTGTTCACGATTGAGGGGATAGGTTGTCCCGGCCAACGCACCCGACCCTAACGGCATAACGTCCAGACGCCTTAAACAGTCATCAAGGCGCCCGACATCTCGAGCAATCATTTCAACATAGGCCATCAGGTGATGGGCCAAGGTGATGGGCTGCGCCCGTTGCAGATGAGTATAGCCGGGCATGACCGTGTCGAGATGTTCATCGGCCAAATCCAGCAACGTCGTGTACAGCTGAAGAAAACCCGACCTGATTTCGGCTCCGGCTTCCCGAAGGTAGAGCCTTAGATCAAGGGCTACCTGGTCGTTGCGACTGCGCCCTGTGTGCAGGCGTTTGCCCGGCTCGCCGATCCGATCGGTTAGTTCGGACTCGACGAACATATGGATATCTTCGGCTTCCGGATCAATACTTAAGCGGCCGGCTTCCAGATCTTCGAGAATATCCAGCAGACCTTCCCGGATGGCTTGTTCATCTTCATGACTGATGATCCCACAGTCCGCCAACATGGCGGCGTGCGCCAGGCTGCCCCGGATATCCTGCCGATAGAGCCTGGCGTCAAAAGCAATGGATGAATTGAAAGCATTAACCTTTTGATCAGTGGCCTTGCTGAACCGGCCATCCCACAATTTACCCGGCATTCTAACACCCCACAATTACCGGAGCAGGAAGCGATCATTTGCTCTCTTCCTGCCTTTTACACGACCTCGCTTGTTGTTATTTTTCTTCGTTGGCCGATTGGCGGTTTTTTCTTTTTTGCGCGATAACCTTCATTGGCAGACCGAAACAATTGATAAAGCCGCCGGCATCGGCTTGATTGTAAACATCGTCTTCGCCGAAAGTAGACAGACGCTCATCATACAATGAAAAGGGAGAGGTTGTTCCGGCCGGCATGACATTGCCCTTGTAAAGCTTGAGACGAACCTTGCCGCTGACGGTCTCCTGAGTCCGGTCGACAAATGCGGCCAACGCCTCCCGCAACGGATGAAACCACTGACCGAAGTAAACCAGCTCGGCATAACGCTGAGCCACCAGATCTTTATAATGCAACGTGTCGCGATCAAGGCACAGGAGCTCGAGCTCACGATGAGCCGCGTAGAGCACTGTACCGGCCGGCGTTTCATAGACTCCACGTGATTTCATGCCGACCAGACGGTTCTCCACCATATCCACGATGCCGACGCCGTTGGCTCCGGCGATGGTGTTGAGTGATTTGATCAATTCGACCGGTGCCAGAGACTGATTGTTCAGCTTGACCGGAATACCCCTCTCGAACTCCAACTCAACATAGGTGGGTTGATCGGGGGCCTTTTCAGGTGTAACCACCATTTGCAGGATTTTATCATATTGTGGTTCATTGGCGGGATCTTCGAGATCCATGCCTTCATGGCTGAGGTGCCAAAGATTTTGATCCATCGAATAGTTATTCTCTTTGCTGACCGGAACCGGAATGCCACGCGCCATGGCATAATCGATCTCCTCGTCCCGGGAACGGATCGACCACTGCCGCCAAGGAGCAATAATCTTGAGATCCGGAGCCAGAGCCTTGATTGTCAGTTCAAAACGGACCTGATCGTTGCCTTTGCCGGTGCAACCGTGCGCGACGGCTGTGCAGCCTTCACGTCTGGCAATTTCAACCATGCGTTTGGCAATGACCGGCCGGGCAAAGGAGGTGCCCAATAAATATTTGCCTTCGTAGATTGCGCCGGCCTTAAGCGTAGGAAATATGTAATCGGTGACAAACTCATCGGCGATGTCTTCGATATAGCAAGCGCTGGCGCCGCACCGGAGAGCCTTGGCCTTTAAGGCTTCATGATCCAGTCCGATACCGACTTCACCAGCCATGGCGATGACTTCACAGTCGTAATTTTCCAATAACCAAGGGATGATGATTGACGTATCCAGACCACCGGAGTATGCCAACAGAATTTTTTCTTTTGCCATGAAGAAACTCCTCCTGAAAGTTGATAATATGCAAAATAATGCATAAATATAATTAGCGCCGGAAGTAAGATCCGGCCAAGGTTTGCAAATTATTATATCTCGCCCTCTACTCGTTTGTCAAAAATTGTTTTGTTGATCCGGATCGTGTAATCTGCTGAAAATTAAGAAGGGTGTTGAATAATTATTATACATTTTATTATCTTCTAAAACGACTGCCGGCGTGCCGGGACCAAGAGGTTCGTGATATAATGATAGAATAACTTTTCGACACAGGAGGACACGGAGTTGCGTTATCCGATCATTGATGATCTGGCAGGCTCCTTTGTAATCGATCGCGGTCGTTTGTTGGCAGTCGACAGTGCGGATGCGGCCGATCTCTTTCGACCGACCGGCCGTACCATGTTTTATGAGGTGATTCGCGTGGTGCGTGGCATACCTCTTTTCTGGGAAGACCATCTGATCAGGCTGCAACGATCGGTTCAAGAGCCGGCTACCATACCGGAGGGCCTTTATGAAGACAGTCTTAACCTGATCGCAGCCAATGGCCTTGAAACTGCCAATCTGCGCTTGGTTTTACTGGAGAATCAGGCGGTAATCCACTTGACGCCGTCCAACTACCCGACATCCGACCTCTTTTCGCAGGGAGTCGCAACCGGTATTCTCAACTGGGAGCGCCCCAACCCCAACATTAAATTGATTGATGCCGGCTACAAAGCCGCCATCGCCGCCCGTTATGCGGAACCGGGTCCTTTTGGCGGCTATTACGAGCTGTTGCTGGCCAATAGCGATGGATATCTGACCGAGGGTTCACGATCCAACCTGTTTTTTATTCGAGGTGATCAAGTGCTGACAGCACCCGATGACTGCATTCTTAAAGGTATTACCCGCAAGAACATCCTTGCGGCCGTAGCCTTGTCCGGTGGAGCCTTGCTGACCGAAATGCTTACCTTGGATGCTGTCCGCCAAGGTTACTGTGACGCGGCCTTTCTTTCCAGCTCACCATTTGATATTTTGCCGATACGAGCCATCGAGGATTTGAAACTCAGCTCGGCCGGAAACCCGCTTCTTCATCGAATCAATGCAGCTTACCGGGCCATCGTCGACCGGTACGTCGAAGAAAAACTGCAGCCCGGGCGTTTGTAACCGGCAAGTACCAGATCAATACCGGCTGTCGGCCGGTCAATAATAACCGGATTCCAAGGAGGAACAAAAAATGATTCTTGAAAAAGGCAATGTATCTGTCAGCACTGAAAATATTTTTCCGATCATTCGGAAATGGCTTTATTCCGATCGGGATATTTTTCTCCGCGAACTGGTCTCCAATGCCGCCGATGCCAATTCCAAGTTGCGCCGCCTGTGCGATCTTGGTGAAATTGATTTGCCGGACGATGAGCAACTATGGATCCGTGTGACCTATGATTCGGAATCGGATACCCTGACGGTCGAAGATAACGGTATTGGCATGACGGCCGATGAAATCCGCCGTTATATTAATCAGATCGCCTTTTCCGGAGTCATGGATTTTGTTGAAAAGTATAAAGACAAAGGCGCAGAGACCGACGGCATCATTGGACATTTCGGATTAGGGTTTTATTCGGCTTTTATGGTAGCCGACCAGGTTCGTATCGATACGCGTTCTTGGCAACCCGAAGCCCAGCCGGCCAGTTGGCAAAGCCAGGATGGTATGGCCTATGAAATGGGTACTTCGGAACGCACCGACCGCGGGACCCTGATTACGGTCACGTTATCCGAGGAAGGCAAGGAATTTCTAAACGGTGAAAAAGTCCGTGAGATCCTTAACAAATATTGCGGTTTCATGCCTTATCCGATCTACTTTACCGACGTTGTCGCTGATCGCGAGCGGGCGGAGCGCGCCCGCAAGGCGGCCGAAGAAAAGGCCGCCGAGGCAACCGATCCGGATGCTGCCGGGACATTTGATGCAACAGCCGGCTCTTCAGCTGACCTGACGGAACGGCCAATCAATGATGTCGAACCACTTTGGCTGAAAAAACCATCGGAATGTACTGATGAGGAATACAAGGATTTTTTCCGTAAGACCTTCCGTGATTTTCGCGAGCCTCTGTTTTGGATTCATCTTAATATGGATTACCCGTTCAACCTCAAGGGTATTCTTTATTTTCCCCGTGCCGATAATATTTACGAAAGCCTGGAGGGACGCATCAAAATCTATTACAATCAGGTTTTTGTCGCTGACAATATCAAGGAGATCATTCCGGAATTTCTTTTCCTGCTGAAGGGTTGCATCGATTGTCCCGATCTGCCCCTTAATGTATCGCGAAGCTTTTTGCAAAACGACGCTTATGTCGGCAAGCTGTCCGGTCACATTATTCGCAAAGTAGCCGATAAGTTGACCTCACTTTTCAATAATCAACGGGAGGATTATGAGAAATACTGGCAGGATATCGGTGTCTTTGTAAAATACGGGATGATGCGTGAGGAGAAATTCTATGACCGGGTCAAGGATATCGCACTTTACAAGACCGTTGAAAACGACTATAAGGTGCTTTCGGATCTGGGGGACACGCTGCTTTATACGCCGGACGCCGGCCAGCAGGTAGCCTACGTCCAAATGGCCCGCGCCCGTGGTCTGGATGTGCTGGTGATGGATCATGAATTGGACAATCATTACATGTCCTTCATTGAATATAAGAACAGCGGTAAACGCTTTAAACGGGTCGATGCCGAGATCGGCGGCAGCGAGGGTGACACCGACAAGGCCGAGAGGCTGACCGAACTGTTTCGAACCAAACTTGAGAATGACAAGCTCGAGCTTAAGGTCCAGTCGCTGGGTGAAGATGCCCTGCCTGCCATGATCGTCGAATCGGAAGAATCCCGTCGTATGCAGGAAATGCGCAAACAATTCGAGCGTATGCAGGGAAGCAGTGACGATGCCATGGACATTGACAGTCTTTTCCCGTTGCAGCAAACTTTGGTTTTGAATGAAGACCAGCCGTTGGTGTCGCGTCTTCTGGCATTGGCCGATATTCCCGGTAAAGACGAGCAGGTTGAGCTCTTGGTTCGCCAGATCTACGATCTTGCCCGTCTGGGGCATGGCTCCCTTTCATCCGACGACATGGCCTCTTTCCTCAAACGTAGTGCCGCCTTGCTGGAAAAACTGGCCGATTAACAGGGTAAAAAAAGCCGGTCATCAACCGAGCATCCTAAAACAGAAAGTTGGTGCGATATGAACCAGAAGGATCAGGTCCGACGCGTCTATGTCGTCAAAAAACCCGGGTATGATACCGAGGCCGCCGGCCTTTTGCGTGATCTGCGTGAGATTCTCGGCCTGACCGGCATCCGGACGGTCCGGATATACAATCGATATGATGTATCCGGTATCACCGATAGCCAGTACATTCAGGCTCGCACAAGGGTTTTTGCCGAGCTGCCGGTGGACGAAATTTTTGATGAAAATTGCGATTTCGGCCGGCCCGATGTTCTCCTTGCCGTGGAGGCCTTGCCCGGTCAGTACGATCAGCGGGCGGATTCGGCGGAGCAATGTATCCAGATTCTGACCTGCGAAGAGCGGCCATTATGCAAAACCGCCCGAGTTTATGCCATTTTCGGAGACTTGTCCCGGGGCGGACCGGAGCGTATCAAGGACTGGCTGATCAATCCTGTTGAATCCCGGGAAGCCGATATGGGCAAGCCGGACAGCTTGGTTGACCAACCCGATGTTCCGGCCGACATTGAGCCGGTGGCCGGCTTCATCACGATGGATAATACTGCCCTGCAAATGCTGCTGGATCAGGCCGGCCTGGCCATGTCGCCGGATGACCTGGTTTTCATTCGCGATTTTTTTCAGTCGGAGGGGCGCGACCCGAGCTGGACCGAACTTCGAGTTCTTGACACCTATTGGTCCGATCACTGTCGGCATACCACCTTCCATACCCGCATTGAGTCTGTCGACATTGCGGGCACCGATCCGACCAGCAACCGAATTCGTGCTTCCTGGCAGCTTTATCAGGCAAATCGTGCCAAATTTTATGGCGACCTTCTGCAGGAAAAGCCACCCAGTCTGATGGATTTGGCCACATTGGCCATGAAAGAATTTCGTCGTCAGGGCAGGCTTGAGGATTTGGATGTTTCGCCGGAGATCAACGCATGCAGCATCAAAGTCAGCATTCCCGTCGACGGACGCGATGAAGAATATCTGATTATGTTCAAAAATGAAACACACAACCATCCGACTGAGATCGAGCCCTTCGGTGGTGCGGCAACCTGTCTTGGCGGGGCCATCCGGGATCCGTTATCGGGCCGCTCCTACGTCTATCAGGCCATGCGGGTGACAGGCAGCGGGGATCCGACCGCTCCGGTATCTGCCACGTTGCCCGGCAAGCTGCCGCAACGAAAGATCTCCACCTCGGCTGCCGCCGGATATAGTTCTTATGGCAACCAGGTCGGTCTGGCTGCCGGCCAGGTTGAGGAGCTCTATCATCCGGGATATATCGCCAAACGCATGGAACTTGGCGCGGTTATCGCCGCGGCCCCGGCTGATCAGGTGCGGCGGGAGATTCCCCGGCCCGGCGATCTGGTTATTTTACTTGGCGGAAAAACCGGACGCGATGGCTGCGGCGGCGCCACCGGATCATCCAAAGCCCATGATGAGCAATCAATTTCCAGCTGTGGAGCGGAGGTTCAGAAAGGTGATCCGCCGACTGAACGTAAGATTCAGCGCCTTTTCCGTGACCCGGTTGTCTCCCGTTTGATTCGACGTTGCAATGACTTCGGCGCCGGTGGCGTTTCGGTGGCAATTGGTGAATTGGCCGATGGATTGCTGATTGATCTGGACAAAGTTCCACTTAAATATGAGGGACTGGATGGTACCGAGCTGGCAATTTCAGAATCACAGGAACGGATGGCGGTTGTGGTTTCAGCAGATGATGCCCCGACTTTTATTGCTGCGGCCGATGTGGAGAACCTGGAGGCGGTTGTTGTGGCTCAGGTGACTTCGGAACCGCGTTTGGTAATGACTTGGCGCGGCCGGACCATTGTGGATCTGCCGCGATCCTTTATTGATACCAGTGGCGCGCCGCAACACACAAGCATTCGTGTTCTGCCCCCTGTTGGCTGTGAATGGGGCGAGCCGCTCCCGGCAGGTGATTTTGCTGCTCGGCTGCGTGCCGGTTTATCATCGCTGAAATCTTGTTCTCGCAAAGGTCTTGTTGAACGGTTTGATGCCAGTGCCGGTTCAGGCACCGTGCTGATGCCTCTGGGCGGCCGTCTGCAGCTGACCCCTGAGGAAGGTATGGCCTGCCTGATTCCAACCTCTTCCGGACAAACCGATGCCTGTACTTTGATGGCTTTTGGCTTCGACCCTGATTTGGCCAGCTGGAGCCCCTACCATGGCGCTTATTTCGCCGTTGCCCATTCACTGGCTAAAATTGCCGCGATGGGCGGCGACGCTTCCCGGGCACGATTGACTTTTCAGGAATACTATGAGCGTTTAACCACGGCGGAAAAATGGGGCAAGCCATTGGCGGCTTTGCTGGGAGCCTACCAAGCCCAATTGGATTTCGGGGTACCGGCCGTTGGGGGCAAGGACAGCATGTCCGGCACTTTTAACAACTTACATGTGCCTCCCACGCTGGTTTCTTTTGCCGTGGCCGTTGGCCGAGCCGATGGTGTGATCAGTGCTACTTTGACCGAGCCGGGACAGACCGTTTGGCTGTTACCGGTGCCTCTTGATCAAGACGGATTACCGCAAGCCGAGGATTTTATGCACAATTTGGCGCTGGTCCACAGATTTGCCCAAACCGGCCGGATCCGGGCGGCTGCTACTGTTGGTCAGGGCGGAACCGCGGTTGCTGTGGCTCGAATGTGCTTTGGCAACCAGCTTGGCTTTGCTTTTGAAGCCGAGTCCTATGATTTGTTCCGTCCGCAACCGGCAGCTTTATTGCTGGCAGTGGAAGACCCTGCTGCGATCGCTGAGCTTACCGGTGCCGGTGCTGTTTCCTTAGGGAAAACCGTAGCCGATGGTTATTTTACCTGCGGATGCGGATCGGCAGGCTTGACTCATGCCGAAGCGCTACAGGCCTGGCGTCAGCCGCTGGAAAATGTTTTTCCCAGTACCGCAGACGTCAAGCAAGATATGCCGGAACTGACCACCGCCAAACCGGCCGGAAAAGCTCCTTGGCAATCAGCCGGTCGGGTGGCCCGCCCTCGGGTCTTTATTCCGGTCTTTCCCGGAACCAGCTGCGAATACGATGCCGCACGCGCTTTTATCGAAGCCGGTGCGGAGCCCGACATCCTGATTGTGCGTAATCTGACGCCTGATGCCATCAGGCAATCGATTGAAGAAATGGAAAGACGCATCGCAGCCGCACAGATTGTTATGTTGCCCGGAGGTTTGAGCGGCGGCGATGAGCCGGAAGGATCAGGCAAGCTTATTGCCGCCGCCTTCCGTAATCCCGCACTTGCTGAAGCGGTCCATCAGCTGCTGTACCAACGTGACGGTCTGATACTGGGCATCAGCAATGGTTTCCAGGCCTTGATCAAGCTGGGGCTATTGCCTTGGGGTGAAATCGGTGAATTGACTGCCGACAGTCCTACGCTTACTTTTAATCGGATCGGTCGCCATGTCTCCTGCTATGTTACCACCAGAGTGGAATCCAACCGCTCACCTTGGTTGCAATTTACCAATCCGGGTGATCTGCACCGGATTCCGGTCTCACATGGGGAAGGACGCTTTGTCGCCTCAGAGCAGCAGATCATCGATCTGGCTGAAAATGGTCAGATTGCTACGCGTTATGTTGATCTGAACGGTCAACCTTCCTACCGGACGGCCTTCAATCCCAGCGGATCGATGGCCGCGGTTGAGGGGATCATCAGTCCGGACGGTCGCGTGTTCGGCAAAATGGGTCATTCTGAGCGTCAGGGCCGGTATTTGGCCAAAAACATACCCGGAGAAAAAGATCAGCGCATCTTTGCCGGCGGCGTCGCCTATTTTTGCTGATTACCACGATCCCATTGACGATTTTTGTCGTCATTGACCCACTTAATCACCTCGGTTTCGGTTGTAATCTGAGAACCGAGGTGATTTATTATGGTGCAATCAGTCCATGTCCGATTTTGTCGTTCATTTGCTTTGCTTCTGATTCTGCCTTTGCTTCTGCTCACGGCAGGTTGCCGCGGCCCCACACCGGCGGTCTCCGAAGTTATTGATTTGGAGACCGGCACACACCGGCAAGCAACAACGACCACCGTGCCCGAGGCCGGTACAGAAGTCCTGCCTACAACCGATGCCGCCGGTTATGTCGGGATTGAATCTTTTGAAAAACCGTTGGCGGCTTTGGCCGGGTCGGCAGAAAAACTGGGGTTTTCAGCCACCTGTGTTTATCCGGATCAACAAAGTCGGCAACATTTTTTGGTTGTTGCGTCGGACCATGCGGCGGCCGAAAGGATGAATGGGTTTTTCTGCTGGCTTCTTGATCCGGAGGCGGTGTCGCAACAAGATCCCAGCCTGTCATTGTGCATCGACCGATTGTTTGATGAAAAATCACGGCCGGCTGCTCTGGCAAACAAATCATACAGTGATCCGCGGGTGGTTGGGCTATTGGCTCAAAGTCTGAGCCAGATGCTTGGTGTTGCAGACGTTCAGGCAATACTGGATTTTATTTTGACCGGCTACCGTGAAGATTATGCTCGCCGCCTTGCCGGCAATGCGCCTGCCTTCGGAACTCGGCGGTTTGTTTGGGGAAATATAGAGGTGACCTATGAAGACTCCATTATCAGTACCATTTGGTTTCGTGCGATCGAAAGGTCGCCCGGCAATAGCTTTGTTGACGGTTGTCCTGACTGTCATAATAGTTAACACACCGACGCTGGCAACGGTTTTTCCCGGTTCAGACGGTGTCCCAAAACCGCCATCGAATCAAGCCACATTTATTCATTGGCTTAAGTCGACGGGTTGGCCGATTCCCAGCCGCTATCGCGGCTATCCGGCTTGTTATGAGACCTGGCGTGATTATCGGCTTTTGGTCTACGGCCGACCATCTGAGGTTCGTGGCAATCGCTATGACAAAAAGAGTCAACAGTATGCCTATCTTGGTTATTCATATGATGAACTGGTGGTGACCAATTCATTTTTCCCGGATGATTCCCGGGGTGGTGTGACCCGGTCCAATCCATGGCAATGGAAGGAGCTGGACATGGGTCAGTCTGCCAGGATCAGCTGGGCTCGACTTAGTGATCGACAGAAGGCCTTCATCCGAGGGTCCGCATTGACCTATCGAGGTAACAGCTACGGCGGCATGACCTTCAAAGGGTTAGGTCTTACGGATCGAAACACGGTTGTGCTGGCCCAGCCATCATGGCACCAGGGTTTCGCGCTTTATACCAACCACTATCGACCGGGAACCAGTCATGATCTCCGTTATGCTACCTTTAACGGCAGCGGCGCAGGTGATGTTGCCGTGACGGCAGATATTGAACTTCTGACCCCGCCTTCGGCAGATGGCTGCTATGTTATCGATGCCCAAGCAGACGAGGTGGTTATTCCCTATCGGATGAGCGGCCGAATTCAAAGTTACACAGGTCTGGCTTCCAATCGGGATGTTCGTTTTTGTGGTGCCGGCCATGCAGATGCCTGGGTCGTTGGGCGGGGAGATGGTCCTTGGTCGGTTGAAACGTTTCTGCGCGTTAACCGGAATCAGTTGGATGAAGACAAAACCGCAGCCATTGTCTTGGAAAGTCAGGCGTGGGTGGTCAGCCATCAGGGAGACATCAGCTTGGCTCGTACTGCAAAAACCGTCAACATCCGTGCCGAAGATCAAGACCCTCCCTTGACCGTGGATGTGGATATTGTTGGTGCCATTCGTTATTTCAATGGCCGTACCAATTGCTTAGGTCGTATTTTACCGGCCAACCCCCTTCGTTTTCTCGGGCTGGAAAAGCTCCGGATCATCCTTCAGTTTAATCGTACGCCGGGTACCATCATTTGCTCTTTTGGGGACATCGACCGCAGGCTGACGGGACGAGCCGGTGAGACCAAGTATGAGATCAGCCTTCTGGCGCCGTTGAGAGCGACGACCATGGATTGGGACGGGCATCGATTGCAACCACCCGTAGCACTTCGGGTTCGTGCAACCGAATTAAATCAACCGGCAAAACAGGTTGAGGTCGTCGTGCCCGGTATCGAAATAACCGGTACGATCTATGACATTGCCCATTTGCAGATTGGTTATTGAACACATTAAGATCTGTTAACGCAGTGACGGATCATGACCGCCAACATCTTTTAAATGTGCCAGAACGGTGTCCGGGCTGTCATCGGTTTCAGGAAGAAAAGGAATGCGTTCCTCTGCCGAAACAGGTTCAGCTGAGGACGGTAAAGCTGTCTCCGGAGCATCTTCTCTCAAAGCCGGACGGCCGGACCGGCTGTTGAAGGAATAACAATAATTGTTTTCGCCATACGGTAGGTAGAAGTGTGCCGTCAAAGATGCGGACGTTTGGTCAATATAGCAGAAAATAGGATATTTGAGCTTTTTGGCAGTGCGCACCATTGATTTGAAATCGGCGACGGCTACGCACCTTTCCGGTTCCCAAGCCTGGTCTTCGATGAGGATCAGTTGTCCTTTGGCCAGATGTAGCTTGCGCTTTAATTGTCGTGCCAATTGATTCTTTTTGGTCTTGGGACGGCTCCGGGTGATCAAAAGCAGCAAAATCATCAGCAGCACGGCTATACCGGCGATTATTGGATATATCGGAAGGGCAAGGCGAGCAAAAACAAGACGGAATCCCACTTGGTGCCATTGGGGCCGGAAGGAATTCAGGGGCAACGATTCGGTAATGGTAAAGCTGGGTTGGTTAAGCGGGATCGCCAGGGAGAGAATATCTTCGAATTCAAAAGGTCCTTCCGGAAGGTCGGCTCGCACCGTTACCGGCATCAGGAGCGTCAGGGTAAAATTTGCGTGTTGCCCGATTTGATCCGACAACTTTTTGATCAGCGGCTCATAATCCGAAAATTGGATCACAGCGGTATTGCCGACATTCAGCTCGGGGCCGGCGGATGTGCCGGTTGTTTCCGGGATCAGGTTCGTTGTTTGATCAAGCAGCAACTGATGAGAGTCATCGTTTGTATGCACTTCGATCTTGGCATCGATCCGGTAGCGCCAAGCAAGATTTGTCGCCCGACGAATTTTGAGTTGGTGCGAGAACTCTGCGTTTACGCTGTGAGCGTATGCCGATAAGTAGGCCTGATCCATGCCTAATGTGGTCTGGCCGGTCAAGGCATTGGGCAGAAGCGAGACTTCATAATTGATGCTGCTGTTGCGCAGTGGCCAGATCGGAACCGGTAGCGTAAAATAAACCGGAAAATATGATGCATAAGCAGCTAGCGCAACGGCGGCGATAATAAGAACCAGGATAAGGATCAGCAACCGGCGCAGATGACGATTCATTTCATGTCGGTTGCTGTGTTTTTTGTTTCGTACGCCCGGCGGCAGCAAGGAAGGCGAGGTATATTGACTGGAGTTTTTCATTTGACAGATCCTCCGTCAGTGTTCCGGTTGAGTTACAAGATCGTTCCATGACGAATTGTATCATATCAGCCGGACCGGTAACAAGAAAGCACAACTCACCGCATTTCTTCCGGAGTTCCGGCGGTTGATTGATGACTGATGGAAGCTCATTTGTGGGGTGTCGTTCATTTTAACAAAGGAAAATCGCTAAAATTTTGACAAATCAACCAATAAATTAAGTAAAATAATAATAAAGTTGTGCAACAAAGCAAAGCCGCGGAGGGAGAAGTGATCATATTCCGAAATTATGACTGACATATAGAACTAAAATTTGTTTATTTTATCCTATTTCCCTAAAATTGGAATCACGACCATAATTTGACAGATAATGGGCAAGTTTTTATAATCCCCTCATGGATATGCAATTTTGCCACCAGCACCCTTTATTTTTGTCTAAAAGCTGATTTACGCGTCATTTTCAATAATTAATGAACAAACAGTGAGGTTTATATGATTAGAAAAGTACTCAGGCTTGTGGGCCTGACGTTGATCGTTGCGGTTGCGCTGGTCGCAGCCGTGATACCCGAATCCAGACTGGCTCTTTCAGCTGACGGAGAAAGATTTCCTGCGACCTTGACCATCCGCACCGAAGAGGGTGTGACGTCGTTTCTTTCTTACGAAAAGACGCTCCTGAAAGCAATTGATACTGCCGGCATCATCATAGGCGACAACCACCGGTTGAGCCTGCCCGAAGAAACGGTTCTTGAGCCGGGTGGTTTGTATGATGTCACCATCCGCAGCATGGATTCGGTCAGCCTGACCTGGGGTGGCTATTCCTTAGAAACGGTCGGCCTTTTCAGCTCAATGAGTGATCTTCTTGACCGCTCGGGTTTTTCTCGCCTGGAACCGGAGGGCGGAATCCTGAGCGGGGATGATTCGGCCGATGATGAGAGCTATGTTCTCAGCTATGTTGAGATAGAAAAGAAATTGATTCATCAGCCCGAGGAGATTCCTTTCAGTTCGGTGACACTTGAAGATTCCACCCTTTATGCCGGCAAAACGACGGTCAAGGTCGCCGGAAAGACCGGTATCCGGAATTTAATTTATGAGGAAACTTACGAGGATGGCATTTTCGTAAGCTCGGTGCAGATCGGCAGTGAGGTTGTCCGTGAGCCGGTCCAAGAGGTCATTCTCAAGGGAACCAAACCCAAACCAACTTATGCGCCAATTAATTACCGTACTCTGAGCAGCACGGTTCGTAACAGCCTGAACAAGATAAAAGACTATTTGAATCCCCAAGGGGGCAACAAGAGTTATCAAAATTTCAGCGATAACGGCAATGGCACCATCACGATCGATGGGCGTACTTTCCGTTATAATTCGGTCAAGAAGCGTACGCTGACGATGTACGACGGACTGGAATGCTGTCTGCAGGGCGGTTGCCATACACCGGCCATCAACCATAAAACCTTTAGCGGAGTTCCTGCCCAGCGCGGCCTGGTTGCAACTTTCGGTGTCAAGGCCAATGGTCGCTATACCGGCACGGTTCTGCCCATGGGCACGATTCTCTTCGTCGAGGGTTATGGACTGGGGGTTGTTGCCGATATCCATGGTGTATCCGGAAATCCGGATCTTGTTGACCTGTGTTTCGACCCCGGCGACTGCAGAAACGGTGTTGCGACCATCGGCAAACGGGTTCGCCGGGTCTACATTTTGAACTTTAACTGATTATCATCGGCATGAATCGTAAGCAAACTCTGGACTTGCTCAGGAAATACGACATTCGGCCAACGCGATCATTGGGCCAAAACTTTCTGGTTGATGAGAGCGTTGTCGTGGATATTGGTAAGCTGGCCGAACTCGGATCCGATGATCTGGTTGTTGAGATAGGAGCAGGGGTGGGCGGTCTGACCGAGCATCTGGCCAGACGGGCCGGTGCGGTTTGTGCCTTGGAGATCGATGCCCATGTCCTGCCCGCCTTGCGTGCGGTTCTTCATGGGTTTTCCAATTGCACCATTATCCATGCGGACGCGTTGCAAGTGAATTTGACCGATTTGGTTGCTGCCTGGCCGGGTCAGGTCAAGGTGGTGGCAAATCTGCCCTATTACATTACGACGCCACTCATTAAAAAAATTCTTATTGAGCTGCCAGGGTGTTCTGCTTTGATTCTCATGTTGCAAAAAGAAGCGGCTGATCGTATTTTGGCGCCGCCCATGAGGCGGGCCTATGGTCCGGTGGCCGTGCTGACAGCTTGTTTCGGTACTGCCAGCCGAAAGCTGAAAGTACCGGCCGATGCTTTTTTCCCACGACCCAATATTGATTCGGTGATTATTCAGGTCGTTCGTGCCGATCAGCAGTTTTCAATTGCCGATTGGGAAGAGTTTCACCTTTTTCTTGAACGGTGCTTCGCGCATCGTCGCAAAACATTGGCTAACAGTCTTAAAAATGCGGGTCTTTCTGCCGATCAACTACTCAATCTGCCTGCGGCCTTGGCTAGGTTGGAGCTTGATCCGGATGTTCGCGCCGATCATCTGACACATGAGCAACTGGCGGCCTTGTATGCTCTCTTGACGATCGAATTGTAAAAATTTTTACCATTTTGGGGGCGAAATGTAAACTGAAGTGACGCAAAAAGAGATGTCCCACAAAACCATCTCTAATACAATGTAAGTGACCAAACCACACGTAAAGGAGAGAAGTTGTGGGACACGAACATTGTACAGAGAA
>JAAYPL010000047.1 GCA_012519875.1 Clostridiaceae bacterium
GGATCATGTCGTAGGACAGGCCGTCAACTTTGATATCAACCTGGATAGAGGTAATACCGTCAATCGTACCGGCGACTTTGAAATCCATATCACCGAAGAAGTCTTCGATACCCTGTATATCCATAAAAACAAGGTAGTCCTTTTCATTTTCCTCGTTGACGATCAGGCCGGCTGAAATGCCGGCGACCGGTTTTTTGATCGGAACCCCGGCGTCCATCAGCGCCAGCGTACTGGCGCAAACCGAGCCCTGTGAGGTTGAACCGTTGGACATCAGGACCTCCGATACGCAGCGAATGGCATATGGGAAGTCCTCTTCGTCCGGCAGGACCGGAACCAAGGACCGTTCGGCCAACGCGCCGTGACCGATTTCCCGACGGCCGGTAAAGCGAGCCGATTTGGCCTCGCCAACACTGTATCCCGGAAAGTTGTAATGATGCAGATACCGCTTTTCTTCTTCATTATCCAAGCCGTCAAGCTGCTGAACTTTGGAAAGCGGAGCCAAAGTGCAGGTTGTTAAAACCTGCGTCTGCCCACGCTGAAAAAGGCCGGTTCCATGGACACGCGGCAACAGACCTACCGATGCCGACAAAGGACGAATGGCATCGAGTGCGCGACCGTCGACCCGTCGATGGTCTTTGAATAAATATTCGCGGACAACCTTTTTCTCGAGCTCATACATGGCATCGCCGACATAAGCGGCCCATTCCGGATCAAGCTCGGTAATGTGCGCTTCGGTCTTCTCTTTAAGGTCGTCAACACGGGCATCGCGAATACTTTTATCATCTGAAAGAACCGCATCGCGCATGGCGGCGTAGGCAAAATCCTGAACCGCGGACTCTACTTCTTCAGGCACGGACACGGACTGATATGCGAACTTGGGCTGACCGACGGCGGCAACGATATCTTTGATGAATATGCAAATCTCTTTTATCACTGCATGTCCGGTGATGATGGCTTGCAGCATGGTGTCGTCGTCTACCTCATTTGCACCGGCCTCGATCATGCAGATCTTTTCCTCGGTGCCGGCCAAAGTTACCAGCATCTGACTGATTTCACGCTGTTTTTCACCGGGATTGATGATGACCTCACCGTCAATAAGGCCCATCTGAATACCGCCGATCGGTCCGTTCCAGGGAATAGACGAGATGGCCACCGCCGCTGATGATCCGATCATCGCGGCGACTTCCGGAGAACAATCCTGATCCACCGAAAGAACAAGATTGCTGACCACAACATCGTTACGCAAATCATCGGGGAAAAGAGGACGTAAAGGACGGTCGATGGCGCGAGAAGTCAAAACCGCCTTTTCGGTCGGTCGACCTTCCCGTTTGATAAATCCACCCGGGAATTTTCCCACACTGTACATTTTTTCCTCATAATCCACGCTGAGAGGAAAATAATCGATACCTGCGCGGGGGGCGGCCGAGGCGGTCGCCGTTGACAGAATAACGGTATCGCCATAGCGGACCAGGCAGGATCCAGTTGCAAATTGGGCCAGGTGGCCGGTTTCGATGATTAATGGCCGGCCGGCCAGGTTCATTTCAAATTTTCTTTCCATTGATTGACCTCCGTGGGGTTATTTTATTCTGCCCACGTTGACGGTAGCCTGTAGGGTCCGGGGCCGTCGTGTCAGCCACGCAACCTACCTTCTACTGTCGGTGGGCATGATTTTGCGTTAAAAATTGGTGAGCTAAGATAGCTCACCAACATAAACAACGCTTGTTTACTTTCTGATATTTAACCTGCTGATGATCGTACGATAGCGTTCAACGTCGATTTTGGTCAGATAGTCCAGCATACCGCGTCGCTGGCCGACCATCATTAACAAACCGCGTCTGGAGTGGTGATCATTCTTGTGAATCTTGAGATGTTCCGTTAGATGATTGATTCTTTCCGTCAGAATGGCGATCTGAACCTCCGGTGATCCGGTGTCGCTTTCATGCAGGCCATAGGTCGCGATGATTTCGGCTTTACGTGCTTTGTCCATTGTGTCCTCCCAATAAATTATGCCAATGGCAGAGTAGACGGTCGGACGGTCCATAAACTCTGACCACGGCAGACTATACGGGATGATAGCACACGAAGACCGGTCTTGTCAATGATAAACAAAGGTCGACCCTTGGGCACGAATGACCACTTCATTGTCTTCGCCTCGTTCTGATTGCTCTGTATAACCGATGAGGCGGGCCTCGAGAGAAAAGTCGGCGCAAATGGCTTGAATTTCCGTCATCGCCGCTTCATCGCAATAGATTTCCATCCGGTGTCCCATGTTAAAAACCTGGTACATCTCGGCTGCCTTGATTTCATCCGATTCCTGAATGGCCCGGAAAATGGCCGGAACAGGGAAAAGATTCTCCTTAACGTAACGAATGCCTTTTCCGAAGTCACGGCACTTAACCTGACCTCCTCCCGTACAATGAATAATCCCGCTGATATGGTGACCTACGGCCGGCAAAATCCGTCGCATAACCGGTAGATAGGTCCGGGTCGGAGATAAAATGGCTTGACCAATCGAAAGGGATGTGCCGGGCAGCCGATCCTCCAGATGCCAAGAACCACAGTATGCCTTGCCGGTCGGGATGGTTTCGGAACAGGACTCGGGATATTTCCCCAGATAATCCGGGTGTAACAGCAAATGACGTGCCGCCGTCAGGCCGTTGGAACCAATGCCGGAATTTTCCGTCGATTCGTAGCTGGTTTTTCCCGCCGAAGCCAGTCCGATGATGATCTGACCCGGTCGGATATTGGCCGCTTGAATAACATTTCGGCGCGGCAGGCGAACAACCACGGTGGAATCACAGATCACGGTCCGAACCAGATCGCCCACATCGGCGGTCTCGCCGCCGGTCATGAGCAAATCAATGCCGTGACCCTTGAGTTGGTTGATTACCAGATCGTAGCCATTAATGATGGCGGACAGACATGCCGCATCCACCCGATGGGCATTGCGGCCAATGGTATTGGAGATGCGGAAGCCATCGACAGCGCCGATGCACAGCAGGTCATCGGTATTCATGACCAACGAATCTTGTGCAATGCCGGAGAACCAAGACGGGTCGCCGGTTTCACGATACATCAGGTAAGCCGCTGACGACTTTGTACCGGCACCGTCGGCATGAACAGCAGAACACCAAGCCGGATCGCCGGCCAAATCTTCAATGATTTTACAGAAGGAACCCGGGAAAATTCCCGGTGACTGGGTCGAAACCGCTTGCTTGACGTCATCTTTGCTGGGCGAGACGCCACGGGATAAGTATGATTCTGCCTTCATGTTCCCTCCGTTATCGGGTGGTTTCTGTTATTTAAGCTGCTTTCCGAGCAAATCTGTAAGCCGGGTCCTGTATTGGACAACCATCTGTCTAGGCTGTACGTTGCCGAACAGCTCAAGCCACCTCCCCGGGACTTGCGGGTCGCAATCTGTGTCCCTCCACGGTGTTGCTCCAGGCGGGGTTTGCAGAGCCAGCCCGTCTCCGGACTGCTGGTGAGCTCTTACCTCACCTTTCCACCCTTGCCGTCAGCCGCTGGGGACCGACGGCGGTCTATTTCTGTTGCACTATCCTTAAAGTCGCCTTCACCGGGGGTTACCCGGCGCCTTTACCCTATGGAGCCCGGACTTTCCTCATGCGTGGTCTTTCGGCCATCGCCCGCGGTTGTCTGGTTTGCTCGGAAAGCCACTCCATTATAATCCAAGCCCTCATGGACGGCAAATATGATTTCCGGCAACAACCGGGCCAAACGAGCCGATAACGGCTTCAGTACCACCCGTTCGGTCACATCGTGGCCGGCATCAATGACGGTGATTCCTCGGGCAGCCAATTGCAAAGCAAGATGATGCTTGAGTTCACCGCATAATAATACATTGATTCCCATTTGTTCTAAAAAAGGCAGGCTCTCCTCGCCAAAAGAACCGGGAAAAACCGCCAGCTTTCTGACCTCCAGGTCTTGATCCCTATTGATTCGACAGCCAGGAGAGCCAAGTTTTTCCCTGATATAAGGAAACAGCTCACTAATCAACATCGGGCGTGGTAAATTTCCGCAGCGACCGTACAAACCAACTTTCTGCCGATCAGTTGCATCCAAGCCCAGTGTGTCAGCCAGGCAGTCGGCCACGCCTCCATCGGCAGCATCAAGATTGGTATGTGCCGAAATCAGGCCAAGACCCTCCCTGAGGATTCGAGCGATCAGCCGCTGTTCCGGTACATCCAGACGGATGGCCGGTAATGGTGAGAAAAATAACGGGTGATGGGCAAGGATCAATTGACAAGACCGGCTCAGGGCCATATCCACAGCCTGCTCGGTGACATCGAGAGTTAACAACACCCGATCAACCGGGGTGTCGGGATGGCCGATCTCAAGCCCGATGGACAAATCCCATTCGGCTGCCAGTTCAGGAGGTGCAAGGTTTTCCAGCGCCTGCAGGATCTGTCCGGTCGTTGTATTTTTTTTTGGTTGGCTCTGCATGAGGTGTCCTCCTGTTGGATTTGTTCAGTCCGTCCGTAACTTCATAAGCAATTCATCAATATCGCGAATAACACAGACCAGTTCCGGTGTGCCTCGAACTTGTTTTTTCAAGCGTTGCCGCAGCCATGTCAGATAACCCGTAAGTCCTTGTGGCCGGCTCTCGATAAGGCGTGGTCCTGCATATTTTTCCAACGGCGATAACGACATCCGAACGCCGGTGTAGCAACATAAAATAACCGGATAGCAGCGACGTTGCTCGCAAGCCAGGGCTTCTTTCTCGATCTCATAGCCGTTTCCTACCAGCCAAGTCCGCAATTCAGGAGCAGATTTCATTGGCTGCAAAACAACAGCTTTGCACCGTCGGGGCTGATCTTGCAAGATCCGGATCATTTCCAACCCGCCCAATCCGGCAATAACTATAACATCGTCCAGGCCAAGGCGGGTGTTTTGCAGGCCGTCAGCTTGGACGATTCGGATCCGTTCAGACAAACCCGCGGCCGAGATATTGCGTGTGGCCGCCTGCAATGGACCGGTATTGATATCGATTGCCAGCGCACGCTGACATCGTTCCGCCAGAATCAAGGCGATGGGGAGCCGGGCATGGTCGGTTCCGACATCCTGAAGGCAATCGCAGGCCGGCACCAAATCCGCCACGACCTGCAACCGCTTTGGCAAACGATGTTCAGACTTCCTTTTCGGCAAATGGTTTTGCACTTAATCAAGATAGTCTTTCAATTTTTTGCTGCGGCTCGGATGGCGCATTTTGCGCAGAGCCTTGGCTTCGATTTGGCGAATGCGCTCTCGCGTAACATTGAACTCCTTGCCGACTTCTTCGAGGGTTCGGGTTCGACCGTCATCAAGACCGAACCGCAGGCGTAAAACCTTTTCCTCCCTTGGTGCCAGGCCTTTCAGCACCTCCAGCAATTGTTCCTTCAACAACGTAAAGGCGGCTTGGTCGGCAGGCGATGGAGCATCGTCATCGGGAATAAAATCACCCAAATGGCTATCTTCTTCCTCCCCGATCGGTTTTTCCAGGGAAACCGGTTCCTGGGAAATCTTCATGATTTCACGAACCTTTTCCACTGTTATCCCCATTTCCTGGGCCAACTCTTCGGCTTCCGGCTCACGACCAAGCTCCTGGATAAGCTGGCGCTGAATTCGGATGAGTTTGTTGATGGTTTCGACCATATGCACCGGGATGCGTATGGTTCTGGCCTGATCGGCAATAGCCCGTGTAATGGCCTGGCGGATCCACCATGTTGCGTATGTGCTGAATTTATATCCTTTGGTATGATCAAATTTATCAACCGCCTTAATCAGGCCGAGATTGCCCTCTTGAATTAAATCCAAAAATTGCATCCCGCGGCCAACATAGCGTTTCGCGATGCTGACAACCAATCTTAGGTTGGCCTCGCACAACTGATTTTTGGCGTCCGGATCACCATCAATCATTCGCTGAGCCAATTCTTTTTCCTCATCAGCGGTCAGGAGATCAACCTTGCCGATTTCTTTCAGATACATCCGAACCGGATCGTCCACCCCGATACTGTCCATATTGTCCGCATTATCGGTATCGGAATCGGATTCCGACTGCACTTCCTCCTCAGCCGTATTGTCCGGAACAACCTGGATGTTGGCTGACTCCAACCGGTCCAGAACCTTTTCGGCCTGTTCAAGGTCAATGTCCGAGGCCTCGATTGCGCTCATGACATCTTTGTATGAAATTTGGTTATTGTTGTTTTTGGCCTGATTGATTAATTCATTGATCAGACTTTGTTTTGTCTTTTTTGCCATATCCGTTTTTCCCCCTATCCTTATGGCTTTTCACTTTTTTGTTTTAAGTCTATGAGTTGCTGAGTCACATCCAGCAGCAAAGTCTTTAAAATTTCCTGTTGTTCCGGCTCATTTTCGTTGAGTAAATCATTGTTCAGATTTTCGTGATGCTCGCGCAAGCGCTTGATTCGCTGTCGTTGATGCTGTTCCGCCGCGGCGGCAAGCAGGTCCTGACGACCGAACATCACGTCTAGTCTCATGCTGGTCTGGGCCAATAATTCGGGCAAGGGCTGTCCGCTTACAACATATTGTTCCCCCAGTCCGACCAGGACAGAGGTATCAAGTCTTTTTTCGCCGGCCAATTCAAGGGCATATCCGGCGATGTCCTGCATGGCTCCTTCAGAAAAATCCGACTGTTGCGGCCGTGGATCCAATTTCTCGTATAAATCGGGGTCCGCTGCCAACATACACAAAAGAGAAAGCTCCTCCCGGGTTGCCGAATCCCCATTTGCCGCTTCAGCCAGCGCCGTGGTTGCGGCTTTGGATTGCAGACGTTGTCGCAGCTGATCATTTTGTTGTGTCGCATCGGGATTTTGAAAACGGCGCTCCACTTCCCGTAGAACCGATTCCGTGGAAGTGTTAAGCTCTTCGGCTAATTTAGACGAATACAATTCCCGTACAATGGCATTGGCTTCTTGAGCTAAAATTCGGCAGGCTGCATCCTGGTAAGCCAGAATATCCAATTCACCGTCCGACGTATGATTTTTGCGCGCCACCAACAACTTGTAATCAAGCAACGGCAGTGCTTTGTCCAACAAAGCATGAAAGCGTTCCGGCCCGTTTCGGCGAATATAATCATCCGGGTCTTTTTCCCCCGGTATCTGCAAGACGGTGACCTTGATTCCTTTGGCCCCTAAAACATCCATGCTGCGCAGCGCAGCCGCCTGACCGGCCGCATCGGAATCATATGCAATGATAACCGATTCGGTAAATTTTCGCAGAACCTGCGCTTGGTTTTCGGTCAGCGCCGTACCCAGCGCGGCCACCGTATTCGGCACATCTGCCTGGTGCAGAGTAATAGCATCCATATACCCTTCGACGACAACCATCGTTTTGGCCCGGCAGTTTTTTGCCAGATTCAGGCCGAAGAGATGCCGTCCCTTCGTATAGACCGGCGTTTCAGGGGAATTGATATATTTAGGCAGACTGTCGTCCAGCACCCGGCCGCCGAAGGCAATCACCCGTCCGATAACATCCAGGATGGGAAAAATCAGGCGATCGCGAAACAAGTCGTAGACCTGATTGTTTTTGCCACGGCGGAAAAGGCCTGATCTCATCAGGATGTCCTCGGGGAAATTTTTCCCCAAAAGGTGTTTGTAAAGACTGTCCCAAGAATCATCCGCGTACCCCAAACCAAAGCGGCGGATGGTTGACGTGGATAAAGCACGATTTTTCAAGTACGACCGGCAGTCTTTGCCGGCCTCACTGTTTAAACCGTGATAGAAAAAACGTGCTGCTTCCAGATTGATGGCATAAAGTTGCTTGTTGAGCTCGCTACGTTTCCGATATGCCTCATCATCAGGTTCCGGAATGGTGACACCGGCTCGTTCGGCCAGCATCCTGACGGCCTGGGGATAATTGAGTTTTTCAATTTCCATGATAAAGCGAACAACGTCGCCGCCTTTATGACAGCCAAAGCAATAATAAATCTGCTTAGCCGGCGACACGCTAAAAGACGGTGTATTCTCGGTATGAAACGGACACAACCCGAAAAAATTGCTGCCGCTTCGCTTGTCCAGACGGACATATTGCTCGACAACAGCAACCAGTTCGTTTCTGGCCTTAACCTCCTCGATTACCTGCTGAGGAATCAAGTTGCTGATTGGACCCCCTCATTTCAATCAATTTTTCGAGTATAGATCAGGATCTGTTTCTATTATTCGACATGGATCCGGAAAATCCTTCTTTTCTTTTTCGAAATATTTGTTTAAAGAAGCTGGTTGCCGTTGATCAGTAATCTGAATTGTAAATCGAGAAAATGAGCTGCGTTACGGCACATCTTCATCCGAACCAGGAAGATCTCGAAATAGTCCATTACAGCGCTTATATCTGTATCGATTGTCAGATTAAGCGTCGCAACCTTGTTCCGGGCATCAACTGCAATCGCTGAGTACGTAGCCGCATAATTGACCCGGTCGTGAATATCAAAGGATTGCAGGTCACGGTTGGTTACCCGTGAACGGTGAACATCGGCCTTATCCGACAAAATGAGAGCAGCGGCAATAGGGTTGACCGGAATTCCCACTTCTTCGTCATGGTTGGCAATGGCCATCATGATTGGAATGGACTCGTCACAGGGCATACCTTGCCGACGCAGGAAATCGTAAGCCAGAATGGCGCCGGACTGGGCATGGTTGTTGCGGTTGACCGCATTGCCGATATCATGAAGATAGCCGGCGATGCGACCCAGCTCAACAACACGTTCCGGAAAGTCAAGCATGGTCAGGATTTCGCCGCATTTGTTGGATACCAGACGGCAGTGGCGAAAAGAATGTTCTGTATAGCCGAGCGTTGTCATCTGCAAAGCTGTGGCTTCGAGCAACTGTTTGATCTCCTTGTTTTTAAAAACATCTTTAATCGTCAGCATGCCTGATAATCTCCCGGCAGTTTTTCCGGTAATCGTTGCCCAGCTCGGCGTAATATTCAGCATGTTGACGATTTTGGGCCATAACTTCCTCGGACAGATTCTTTTTCCAAACCGCCGGATTACCGGCGAATAAAGTGGCCGGAGGAATGATCGTTCCTACACGGACCACCGAACCCGCTGCAACAATCGAGCCGGCACCAACGACCGCACCGTCAAGGACAATTGCTCCCATACCGATCAGTGCATCGTCATCAACCGTACCAGCATGAATTACGGCTCCATGGCCGATCGTCACCCTGTCGCCAATGGTCGTGTGATCATGAATGCAAGCGTTGTCCTGAATGCTGGTGGCCTCACCGATCCTGACCGGAGCATTATCCCCGCGAATGACCGCATTGAACCAAACTGATGATTGCGCACCGATTCGGACATCACCGACGACCGATGCACCGGGAGCAACAAAAGCATCCTCGTCAACCTGCGGCAAAAACCCGTTATATCGATAAATCATGAACGATCACCTCCACGTTCAATTTTCTTAGCCTGAAGCCAAAGGGCACATTCCAATCTTTTCTTCTGCAAAGCACAGCCGATTTCATAAAGGCCGTTGACCGAACCGCTGGCATGCCAGGCATTGGCCGCGCAACCCCCGCCACAGAAATATTTGGCCCAGCAATTCCGGCAGGTTTCCTTGTTAGGAACCAAAAGGCCTTGGAAGCATTTCAAAACATCTTGGTCCAAGACAACCGGCTGATCGTGAACATTGCCCAGACGGAATTGTTCCTGACCGACAAATTGATGACAAGGATAAATATCTCCTTCCGGCGTTACGGCACAATATTCAGTACCCACACCGCAGCCTTTCAGACGTTTAAAAGCGCAGGGGCCTCCCTTCAGATCAATCATAAAATGAAAGAAATTGAATCCCCGGCCCTGCTCATCCATCCTGTTCATGATGGTCGCCAGTTTTTCATATTCAGTTTCCAAGACCGGAAGATCTTCACGGCGGATATCGTACCCGCTGCCCGGCGGTGAAACAACCGGCTCAAGAGAAACTTGGCTGGATAGTGTTGCCAGATGCAGCACATCTGCGGAAAAATCCAGATTTTCCCGTGTGAATGTGCCGCGCAGATAGTGTTCACGCTCACCTCTGGCGACGACAAATGTACGAATACGATCAGCCACCCGATCATACGAGCCTTTGCCGCCGAGATCCTGCCGCATGCGGTTGTGAACCTCCGGCCGGCCATCAATACTGAGGACGCAGTTTTTAAAATGCCGGTTAATGTAATCGGTTTTTCCCTGATCCAGAAGCACGGCATTGGTCGTGATGGTCAGTCGGATTTCCCGACCGGTTTCCGCTGCCCTGCTCTCGCAGTATTCCACCAGTGTCGTAACAACCGGCCAATTAAGCAGCGGTTCTCCTCCAAAAAAATCAATATCCAGATTTTGTCGATCTCCGGAAGCCGTGAGTAAAAAATCAATAGCTTTGCGACCGGTTTCTTCGCTGAGCATGCTGCGGTGGCCGGTCCCGAAATCACCGGTGCCGGCAAAGCAGTATCGACAACGCAAATTGCAATCGTGACACAAATGGAGGCACATTGATTTGATTCGTGGCTGCTCCGGATAAAGTTGCTCCGGTTTGGTTACCGCGACCGGTGCAAACATCAAGCCCTGATCCCGGGCGCCCAGGATTTCCCGCTGACAATCAAAGACCGCTGAGCCATATCGGTCGGCAAGTTTTTGCAGTACTCGAGCGGCAGGCGGATTCTGCCCGGCAGCCACCCATGCCGACAAGACAGCATAAGCCGTTTCGTCCAAGCTATGCAATGCCCCGCTTTCGGAATCGAAAGCCAGTCGATCCCCGTTGAGTGAGAACAAATGAAGCAAGCTGATCCTCCTATTGAAAAACAGTGAAAGGCTAAGGGCTTTCCACTGTTTTTACATCCTGTTTATCGGCGACAAAAGCAGTCTGTTTCAGCGATTGGGATTCTCACAAGGCTGATTGGCTACCGTGCAACTGGTTTTACAGGCCGATTGGCAAGAGGTCTGACACGCGCCGCAGGCTTTGCCGTCGGCAGGTGGTGTAACACAGGGGCCGCTGATGATCTTGATGTGTTTCATCTTTAAACTCCTCCCGATCACTCTTCACTACTCCGAAATAGGTTTTTGGATGGTATTAATCGCGCTCTTTTTAAAGGTTACCAAGGTTTTGGACACGCTGGTTGAAATGGTGACCTCATCGTCCTTGATATTGACAATCTGGCCGACCAGTCCGCCAATGGTTACCACGTTATCGCCAACAACCATGGCCTCGATCTGCTCCCGCAGTTTCTTTTCTTTTTTCTTCTGCGGACGAATCAACAGAAAATACATTAAGGCAAACATCAAGACCAGCGGCACGATCAGAGTCAGAGTCGAACCAAGGCCGCCGGGTGACGCTTCGCCTGCGGCCAATACCGCAATGCCGGGAAATTTGAGCATGTTAAATATCCTCCTTGAGATCATCGACGATCAATTATACTAATGTACAGTACAGTTGATAATAGCATTAAGCTGACCTTGGAATCAAGCCCGGTTAACCGGATTCATGAAAATTCATGAAATTTAATCAATCGGCCTTTGCTGTCATGGCTTTTCCGACGACCAATAATTGGATTCGGCGATCAATTGGTCGCGAAAATCCAACAATCGGTTCTCTTGGATTGCTGTTCTGACCTGTTCCATCAGGTCGAGAAGAAAATGAAGGTTGTGCCAGGAGGTCAGGCGCAGACCAAATATTTCATCGGCTTTAATGAGATGACGGATGTAGGCGCGCGAATAGTTTCGGCATACATAACATTGACAGAACGGATCAATCGGCGAAAAATCCCGGGCGAATTTTGCATCGCGTACGATCATTCGTCCCTTGCGGGTCAAGACCGAGCCGTTTCGGCCCATACGGGTCGGTAAAACACAATCAAACATATCAATGCCGCGAATCGAGGCCTCGACAAGATAATCCGGTGTGCCGACACCCATTAAATAACGCGGTTTATCGGCCGGCAGCAAAGGTACGGTTTCTTCCAGCATGGCAAATAACAACGATGCCGGCTCACCTACAGACAAACCGCCCAGCGCAAACCCCGGCAAATCAAAGGCTGTGATTTCACGGGCGCTTTGTCGCCTCAGATCCGCATAGGTTCCTCCTTGGACAATTCCGAAGAGTGCCTGGGTTTCGGGCTTGGTATGAGCTTGAATGCATCGCTCAAGCCAACGTGTGGTTCTTTCCAATGATCGTTTGACATAGCCATGTTCTGCCGGCCAGGGCGTGCATTCGTCAAAGGCCATTATGATATCGGCGCCCAGATCATTTTGAATCTGAATCGAGCGTTCCGGCGTCAGAATCCGACGGGAGCCGTCAATGTGTGATTTGAAATTAACGCCCTCTTCTGTGATATGACGCAGATCGCTCAAGCTGAAAACCTGAAAACCGCCGCTGTCCGTAAGGATGGCGCGATCCCAGTTCATAAACCGGTGCAAACCGCCGGCCTGACGAACAATATCCGGACCCGGGCGCATCCAGAGATGGTAGGTGTTGGCAAGAATAATACCGGCACCCATGGATTCAACTTCCTCCGGTGACATGCCTTTTACGGTGGCCTGTGTGCCGACCGGCATGAAAGCCGGTGTTGCAAAGGAACCGTGAGGGGTATGCAGCCACCCTAATCGCGCCCCCGATTGGCGGCAAACATGGCGGATTTCGTACCGGACCGGAAATTTCCCATTAATAAACTCGGGCATTTGTCTTGCTCCTTAGATAATTAGCATAGCATCGCCAAAGCTGAAAAAACGGTATTCAAGCTCGATGGCTTCCTGATAAGCAGCCAAGATCCTCTCACGGCCGGCCAGCGCCGAAACCAGCATGATCAACGTTGATTCCGGCAAATGAAAATTAGTGATCAGTCCGTCGATTGCCTTAAACTGATAACCGGGGAAAATATAAATCCGTGTCCAACCTGACCCGGCTTTCAACGTTCCGTCCGCATCAGCCAGCGTCTCCAGCACCCGGCAACTGGTCGTGCCGACCGCTATGATGCGCCCACCGGAATGACGACATGCATTGATCCGGTCAGCGGCCTCTTGCGACAAATGATAATACTCGGCATGCATTATATGATCTTGGATATTATCATGTTTGACCGGACGGAAAGTACCCAACCCAATATGCAGCGTAAGCTCGACAATTGTGATCCCTATTTTTTGCAACAGTTCAATCAGAGCCGTCGTAAAATGCAGACCGGCCGTCGGTGCGGCAGCAGAACCGTCATGACGGGCATAAACCGTCTGATATCGAGAAGGGTCGGTCAATTGCTCGTGAATATAGGGTGGCAGAGGTATCAAACCGGCCTGATCCAGAACGGTCTCCCAAATGCCATCGAAATGGAATTGTACAATCCGGTTGCCATTGGGCAGCACGGTCAGAACATCGGCAGATAACACATCGGGAATAAAATCAAGGCAATGGCCTGTACGGACCCGGCGACCGGGGCGGACGATGACCTCCCAAACTGTCGTGGATTTTCTTTGCAGCAACAACAGCTCGACCGCGGCACCGCTGTCTCGGCGAACCCCAAGAAGTCTTGCCGGTATGACCCGGGTGTTATTCATGACCAGACAATCTCCCGGTCGGAGAAGTTGCGGAATATCGGCAAATAAACGATGACCGACCGCAACCTCGGGAGATCGGGGCAAAACCAGCAGACGCGAACCGTCACGCCGCTCCGGAGGATGCTGTGCGATCAGATGTTCCGGCAAATCGTAATGGAAATCCTGCTTCATAATCATAGCAATTCATTATATCGGTGATTGACTGTAAAGTACAGACAATGCTATCATTAATCGGTCCCCTTTGTGCTTTGATACGGGAACCCAAACGGAGGTCGTTGAGATGAAAAAACCAGTTTTCAAGGGCTCTGCTGTAGCCATTATCACCCCGTTCACCTCAAGTGGTATCGATTATGATAAATTAGCGGAATTATGTGAGTTCCAGATCAAAAATAAAACCAAAGCCATCGTTGTTGCCGGTACAACAGGCGAAGCCTCCACGATGCCCGATGAGGAACATCTGGACGCCATCCGTTTTGTTGTAAAAACAGTTAACGGACGTATACCGGTCGTTGCCGGAACAGGCAGCAATGACACGGCGCACGCGATTGATTTAAGTCAAAGAGCCGCTGATTTGGGTGCCGATGCCCTGTTGAGCGTAACACCCTACTACAACAAGGCATCCCAGGAAGGACTTTACTTGCATTACAAAGCCATCGCCGAGGCCACCGACCTGCCGGTTATTCTTTATAATGTTCCCAGTCGCACCAGCCTCAATATCAATCCGGAAACACTGGCCCGCCTTAGTCAGCTGCCCACCATCAATGCCGTCAAGGAATGCCGGATCGACCAGGCCGGTGAAACAGCCGGTCTGTGCGGTGACAACCTGAATTTATATTCCGGCGAAGATGCCATGGTTCTGCCCATGTTGTCACTGGGCGGCATCGGTGTTATATCCGTCATCGCCAATGTGGTGCCGGATTTGACCAGTCAGATGGTGGAACATTTCTTCAATGGCGAGATTTCGGCTGCCACACGTCTGCAGATTCGCTTGATCCCCCTCATTAAAGCCCTGTTCTGTGATGTAAATCCGATCCCGGTCAAGGCCGCCTTGAACTTGATGGGCATGTCTGTCGGGAAGTGTCGTTTGCCTCTGTGCGATACCAGCAAAAACAATCTCGCCATCATTCGCCGAGCGCTTGCCGATCTGAATCTTCTCCCCTGACCGACCGATTTCTTTCCGCCCCAGAAAGGACAGCACAAATGCCAACTCGAATTTTTCTTAACGGAAGCCAAGGGCGAATGGGCCAAGTCATTCATCAGATCGTATCTCAAAGAGATGATCTGGTCATTGTTGCCGGTTCGGATCTGATCACCGACGCCAGGGCTCCTTACCCGATCTACGAGCAACCGCTTGCCTGCACGGTCGATTTTGATGTCATTATTGATTTTTCCAATCCTTCAGCTCTTCCCGGTTTGTTTGAGCTGATCCGTCGGCGACGGTGTCCTGCTGTAATTTGTACGACCGGGCTCCCGGCTGATCTGGAGATCGAGCTTGCTCAGCTTTCTCAAATCGCTCCGATTTTCAAATCCGCCAATATGTCGTTAGGAATTAACCTGTTGGCTAAATTGGCCCGCCAAGCCGCTCACCTGCTGGCTCCGGATTATGATATTGAAATCATCGAAGCCCATCATAATCAAAAGGTCGACGCACCTTCCGGTACCGCGCTCATGCTGGCGGAGCAGGTCAACCAGGAATTAAACGGCAAGATGCGGCTGATCCACGATCGTTCGCAGTTATGTCAAAAGAGGAATCCGGCCGAAATCGGCATGCACGCCATTCGCGGCGGCAGCATCGTTGGTGAGCACACAGTGCTCTTTGCCGGTCAGGAAGAACTGATTACTTTACACCATTCGGCCGGTTCACGTTCGGTTTTTGCTCGTGGAGCCATCGCCGCTGCTCGTTTCATGATTGGAAAGCCGGCAGGACTATACAATATGAATGACTTGCTGGAGGCCTGACAGTCTGTTTGCAATTCCCGAAATGGATCCCAAAAGCTGACCGGTCAGCTTTCTTGTGGAACAAGCTCTTGATCCGGCTCCTCCTCTGTCTGACCGGCTGATTGGTCTGCCGGTGATTCACTGACCGCTTCCTGACTTTGGACATCAGCATTCCGGATTTTTTGTATCATATATTTATCCAGCCCACGATAGACAAAAAAGTTGGTCATCAGCAAATTAATCCCAAAAGCCAGAAAAAGATAATAGATAAAGACCAGTAAAAAAGACAGGCCGCTACCGATGAAAAACATCAGAAACGGAATGCCCAGCAACAAAATCAGACTGACTATCAGCAAGGCAAAATTAATCGGCAACCTGAGAAAACTGAAGAGCAGACAGTTTTTGTAAAGCTGTTTCAAAGACAATTCAAAGGTAACCATCATCGGATAAAGATACATCTGGCAGAAACAGTGAAAGACAAAAATCAGCAGCAACAGGACGATCAACAAGGGTCGAAACAAACCCAAATTGAGCGTCGTGTTCAGGTAAAACGACAAATTGAAAAATAAAACCGCGGTTACCACCAAATTGATAATCGATGCCAGAAGCGACTGTTTGAGATTTTTGCCGAAATGTTCTTTAAAATCCATCCAGATAAACGCATGCTCTTCCCTGGCATAATTGCGTAGAACATACGTAAAGCCGGCGTGGACCGGACCGGCAACGACCAAAGCCAGACCGGTGAGCAGCAGGCCGAAGATGACATAAACCAAAACCAGCTGCGAGGCAGCAAAGGCCTCATAGGTAACACCCTCGTTTAAGACGGAGCCGGTTTCTTCGATCATCGCCGCCAATGATTCAACGGTCAGACCGGGAAATAGCCAGTTCAAAGCAAATGTTGCCAAAACAACCGCGACCAGCAGCGCCGGCAAGCTGAACAGAATATACATCAAGTTAATCTGGACGATCTTCCAGAACTTCCGCCCGAGAATTGCGAAAAAAGTGACGATCGGGCCCTTGGGAGGATCATCCGGATAAACGCCCGGCCCCTCCTTTGTATAATCAAAAAAGCCGAAAATCCCTGCCATGATTAACCCTCCAAGTCATACAATTTAACGAAATCTTGTGGTCAACAATTTATTATAAAATAATTATCCTCATTTGTGCAAACCGCCGGCTAGAAAGCACATCGGCTGACCAACTGATCGATCTCCTGCAGTGACCGGGTTGCCAGAGCCTGTGCGCGCCGCTCTTTTTTCCTGATCTGTTCGGACAGCGGCCGGACCAAGCCGAAATTAGCATTCATCGGCTGGAAATGACGAACAGTCGGATCAGAAATATAACGAGCCATGGCGCCGATTACAGTTCGGTCGGAAGGCAGACATTTCAGTCGCTCATCCTGAGCAAATCCCAATACCTGACCGGCGGCCTGCCAGCCCGCCAACAAGCCCGATGCAGCCGATTCAACATATCCTTCCACCCCGGTAATCTGTCCTGCAAAAAAGAGTCGCTCGTTGATTCGTGTGCTGTAATCAGAATTCAGCACCTCAGGGGATGGCAGGAAGGTATTGCGATGCATGACGCCGTAGCGGAGGAATTCCGCATTTTCCAAACCGGGGATCAGGCGAAACACACGTCGCTGTTCACCGAATCGTAGGCGGGTCTGGAAACCAACCAGATTATAAAGGCTGCCGGCTCGATTGTCCTGGCGAAGCTGAACACAGGCATAAGGTTCACGTCCGGTTCTTGGGTCGATCAGCCCGACCGGTTTGAGCGGGCCGAAGCGGATCGTATCCTTCCCCCGGCTGGCCATGGTTTCAATCGGCATACAACCTTCAAAAACAATTTCTCGGTCAAAATCAGGCAGCTCAACCCGCTCGGCTCGGGTTAACGCCAACCAAAACTCTTCATATTCGACCTTGTTCATCGGACAATTGAGATAATCGTCACCGCCGCGCCCATACCTGGATTGGCGAAACACGATCTTTTGATCAATCGATTCGGCCGAAACAATGGGTGCCGCCGCATCATAAAAATGCAGGGTCTCGATATCCAGTCGCCGACGAATGTCGGCAAACAAACCTGAATCGGTCAGCGGCCCTGTGGCGACAATTACTGTGCCATCACGCGGTATGGTATCAACACATTCCGGAACAATCCGAAGCAAGGGATGTTGAGTCAATTGCTCGGTTACGGCAGTCGAAAACAACTCCCGGTCAACGGCCAGCGCACCTCCTGCCGGCAAGCGTGTCCGATCGGCACAATGCATGATCAGCGAATTGAGCCGCCGCATTTCCTCCTTGAGCAGTCCGGCCGCATTTTCCAAACGGACGGAGCGGAAAGAGTTGCTACAGACCAGCTCGGCAAAGCCGGCAAACCGATGTGCAGGCGAGAACCGTTCGGGTTTCATATCAACCAGATGAACAATTATACCTCGCCTGGCCAGTTGCCAGGCAGCTTCACAACCTGCCAAACCAGCGCCGATCACGGTTGCTGAAGGCGTATCAGACATCTTTTTCGCCTTTGTCAGTTACCTCGGATGCCAAGGATGCTAAATCCTGATCCTTTTGTTTGGCGGATGCCCTTTTCTTTTTATTCGTCGGACAATCCCGATTACCGCATCCGGGATAGGAACGGCCACGGAATTTTTTCCATACCATATAACTACCACAGGTTTCGCAGTTTTTTCCCTCCATGGGGAGATACCAACTGATAAATGGACATTGTGGGTCACTGCCCTGTTTATCGCAAAGATAAAAACGGCTGCTGCGGTATTTCTTGGAGACACGACTGACCAAGCCTGATCCACAAAGCGGACATTTGCCTTTGACAGCGGTTTCCAGATTGCGCGTGTATTTACAAGTGGGATAGTTGTTGCAGGCAATGAATTTTCCGTAGCGCCCCTCTTTGATCACCAGATCTCCGGCTTGACAATCCGGGCATTTCTCGCCGGTCAGAACCTCCGGGATTTTTACCCTTTCAAGGGTTTGACCCGCCTCAATGATCTGTTGGTGAAATTTCGGATAAAAGTCATCGAGCAGGCCGACCCAATCCTGTTCGCCCGATTCAACCGTATCCAAACGCTTTTCCAGGTCAGCAGTAAACGCGACATCGACAATTTCGGCAAAATTCTCCTCCAGCATCGCCGTGGTTAATTTCCCCAGCTCTGTCGGATGAAAAAACCTTTGCTGCTTTTCGACATAAAGCCGATCCTGTATAACGGACAACGTCGGCGCATAGGTTGAAGGCCTGCCTATTCCGTTCTCTTCCATCGCCTTGACCAAAGTTGCCTCGGTATATCTGGCCGGCGGTTGTGTAAACTTTTGTTCCGGAACCAGACGTTCCAGCTTTAATGTTTCGTTTTCGGTTAATGACGGGAGTCTGTCAGCCGGCTTGTTTTCCTTCTCTTTATCTTTATCAGCTTCCTGATCTACCAACTGCTGGCCATATTGAGCCAGGAAACCGGGAAAGCGGATCGTTTCACCTTGCGCCCGGAAAACATGCGTACCCGCCGCGATATCCGCTGTCACCGTGTCGATTTGTGCCGCAGCCATTTGACTGGCCATAAACTTGTCCCAGATCAGTTTGTAAAGGCGATACTGCTCATGGGTAAGCTGGTCTTTGATCCGATCAGGAGACAAATCATAATGTACCGGCCGGATGGCTTCATGGGCATCTTGGGCAGAATTTCTGTTTTTAAATCTGCGCGGAGATTTGGGTAAATATTGCTCTCCATAAGTTGATTGAATAAACTGCCTTGCCTCACGTTCCGCCTCTGCCGAGACACGGATCGAATCCGTACGGATATAGGTCACAAGCGCAATCGGGCCGGAATCTTGCATGTCAACGCCCTCATAAAGCCTCTGGGCGATGCTCATGGTTCTTCTGGAAGTAAAGCCAAGGAACCGGGCTGCCTCCTGTTGAAGCATGCTGGTTGTAAAAGGCGGTCCCGGTTGTCTTTGCCTGCTGCCTTTTTTGACGCTTACGACCTTGTAAGTCTGGTCTTTCAGGGACTGAATCAGTTCATCAACCTGACTTTGTTGCGTTAGCTTGCGCTTTTGAATTTTTTTGCCGGATTGTTCGCCATGATACCTGGCTTTGATCAGAGGATCTTGTGCCGTTTTTTGCAAAAATGCCGTGAGCAACCAGTACTCTTCCGGCTCGAAATCCTCAATTTCCCTTTCTCGATCGACGATCATACGCGTCGTAACCGACTGAACCCGTCCGGCGGAAAGGCCGGTCTTCACTTTTTTCCAAAGAAGCGGACTGAGCTCATAGCCAACCAGCCGATCAAGAATCCGGCGGGCTTGTTGGGAATTGACGAGGTTCATGTTGATGGCACGAGGATTTTCAACAGCATGACGGACCGCAGTTTGTGTAATTTCATTGAAGGAAATGCGGCACGGGCTCTGCTCATCGATCTTCAAAAGCTGCGCCACATGCCAGGCAATTGCCTCACCTTCCCGGTCGGGATCGGTGGCAAGAAGGACGCGATCGCATGCCGCTGCCTTTTCCCTTAATTCACGAATAATCTTTTCTTTGCCCTTTAAGCTGATATAACGCGGTTTATAATTGTTTTTAACATCGACACCCATGGTCGAGGACGGCAAATCGCGAATGTGGCCGGAAGACGCAGCAAGCTCGTAGTTTTTTCCAAGATATCTGCCGATTGTCTTGCTCTTGGCCGGAGATTCAACGATAACCAAAGTTTTGCTCATTCAATTTTATCCTTTGTTAATTAAAATTCCTTTATCTCAGGATCCGGCAACCACCGGCGGCCGCCGCTTAACTATTATTACAGCAAAGCGACGACTCTGTCAAAGAATATCTGCCACGACTACAAACAACAAGACCATTCATTTCCATTCCGGTCAGGATTCCGGCCATGTCGGAAAGTGATAGGTTGACATGTACGGCCAGATCAGCCATCGACATATCATGCCCGGCCAAAGCATTGATTACTCTGGTCAACAGATCTTCCGTTTCTGATCTGTTGACCGCAGTCCGAACGGCCTGTTCGATCCTTGTCTGCAGGGCACCCTTCGGCAAACGCCAAAGAATATCCTCGGCGCAGGTCAAAACCTCCGCGCCGTCTTGAATTAATTTGTTACAGCCCTGACTCAAGGGCGATAGAATGCTTCCCGGCACGGCAAAGACATCCCGTCCCTGTTCCCCGGCAAACCCGGCGGTGATCATGGTTCCGCTGTCCACAGATGCTTCAATGACAACGACCGCATCCGCCAAGCCACTCAAAATCCGGTTGCGAGCCGGAAAATGTTGTCTGCGCGGAGGCACCCCGGGCGGCAATTCACTAATCACCAGTCCGCTTCTGGCTATCTCCTCCATCAAATCCGCATGTTCCGGAGGATAGACCAGATCCGGCCCACAGCCGATAACGGCGATGGTTGTTGCTCCTTCTTGCAAGGCGGTTCGATGCACTTCGGCATCTATACCTCTGGCCATTCCACTGATAATGACCACCGAGCTGGCCGCCAAATCGGCAACTATTTTCCGGCTGACCATTTTCCCATATGGTGTCGGAGTCCTGGTACCCACCAGCGTAACAAAATACTCCTTGGCAAAAATTGAAGCGATATCCTGACCACGATAAAACAACAACGCCGGGCAACCGCTGATCTCTTTTAACCTGCCGGGATACCTCGGGTCTGTGTAAAAAACAGCTCTTATCCCCTGTTCGACTGCGGATTTTGCTTTTTGGGCAAAATGTTCTTGCAGGCGCTTGTTGTTAAAAAATGTGTAAATGCGGCGAATCTTATCCGGTGGTCCAATTATGATTTCAGCAATTTCCTTGGGTCCGGCTTGAAGCAAATCGTTCAAATCGGGATGTCTTTGAATCAATCGCCTGAATAAAATGCGGTTGACTCCCACCTGCCGACAAAATTCCAGATAACAAAGTCCGTTTTGCATTTCGATTAAATCCTGGGTCATTCCTGCCTCCGGCTCAAGATGATCGCAGTCGATATTGCATTGCCTCGGTTATATGTTTGTAGTGAACCGCCTCTTCACCATCCAAGTCGGCAATGGTTCTGGCCACCCGAAGGAGTCGCTGATAGCCACGAACCGACAGCTTCAGGCTGCCGGCCATCCTGGCGGCCTGATCAAGAATCGAGCGGTCCATTTCCAGATGATCAGCCAGATTTTCGCCTCGTTGGCGACCGTTTCCCGGAGAATGTTGGCCGGTTCGCTGCATCCGTTGCAACTGGACTTGCCAGCATGCGGTGATTTGCTGGGTAACATTCTCGAGATTAATACCGGCATTTGTACGGCCGGAAACACAGTCAGGAAGGATGTCCTCTCCTATTCGCGTCATTTCCGTCACCAAATCCATTCGATCCAAAAGCGGCCCACTGATATTTCCTAAATGTCGTCTGATTTGGTCAGGTGTACATCGACAAAGCTGATCGGGCTCGAAGTAGTTGCCGCAACGACAAGGATTGGCCGCCCCGATCAAAATAAAATCCGAAGGGTAAGTCACGTTATGGTGTAGCCTTGCCAATCGAACCTGCCTTTCTTCAAGAGGCTGTCGCAACAGATCCAAAACATCCATCTTGAATTCCGTCATCTCATCTAAAAAAAGAACCCCTTGGTGGGCCAAGCTGATTTCACCGGGAATCGGAATCGAACCTCCGCCAATCATAGCCGATCGGCTTATGGAATGATGCGGCGCTCGGAAAGGCCGTTTCCTGATCAATCCTTCATTTTCCCTCAAAAAACCGGCGACACTGTAGATCTGTGTAATCTCAAGGGCTTCCTGATGGTTCAAAGGTGGCAGAAGGTCGGGCAAAACCGAAGCCAGTGAAGTTTTACCGCATCCCGGCGATCCCAATAATAAAATGTTGTGGCGGCCGGCGGCAGCGATCTGAATTCCTCGAACAGCCTTCTCCTGACCGCGGATCGCCGCCAAGGATGATCTCGGCAGGTTTTCGGACGAAAATTTCCCTTCGGACATTTTGGGGGTTGCTTTGGTTGATGACGAGGTCGATAATCGACCACTTTGTATATAATCGATTAGTTCTCGCAGACAGCCAATCGCGATCAAGCCTTCGGCTTGAACCGCGCGGGCTTCGGATGCATTGGCGTGAGGAACAATGATCGGTGTCAAGCCTTTTTCCAAACAACGGGCAACCCGGCAGATCGTGCCGGGTACACCCCGGACTTCTCCGGTTAAACCTAATTCGCCAAATGCGCAGAAAAGTCGATCAGGTTGTCTGACTTGACCCGATGCGATGAGGATCGCCAAAGCCAGTGGTAAATCAAAGCCTGAGCCTCCTTTGCGTATCCAAGCGGGTGCCAGACTGGTTGTAATTCGGCAGGAAGGAAATTGATACCCACTGTTTTTGATGGCGGCATGAACACGGTTACGTGACTCACGTACAGCCGAGTCCCCTTGACCGACAATATCGAAGGACGGCAGACCCGGTAACAACGATGCCTCGATATCCACCACAATTCCTTTTATTCCGTCCAATGCGCAGGAGCGTACGCTGCCGCAACGTATGGCCATTTGTTCCTCCATTGTTTTGCAAACATTCTTTTTAGCCAAGAATAGCACGATTTTTGAGGGTCGGTTTTTCAATTAAATGCCAAAGTCCGACAAAAGACGGAGGATGGAGTATTCAAAGGTGGTTTCGATTAAATCCAAGATTTTGTGCTTTTTTATCCTACATCAATCAAATGAATCTATCGTTTATCATCCAGGAAGAAGAGGAAGAGGAAACTTTTAGGCGAAATGTAAACTGAAGTGACGCAAAAAGAGATGTCCCACAAAA
>JAAYPL010000002.1 GCA_012519875.1 Clostridiaceae bacterium
CCCGCCGCAACCGCGGGCCGACGGCAGCAGCCAACAGACTTTTCAGGCCATCGATAATCAGGAAAGGTAGTACGCCGATTGCAATGGCTCGGGATAAAGGCAGGGCTTGGCCGATGATCAGATTTTGCAAAAAACAAAGATACGCCACCCCGATCAAATAGACGATGCATTGACCTGCCAGATTGATCGGTATCATCTGCCAGACTTTTAACGAAATCCGAGTTGGGTCAAATCGGTCGCAGAGCCGGCCAACCAGTCCTGACGCAAGCAACATGCCGATCAAAAAACCAAAGCTTGGCTGCAAAACATAGGCAATGCCGCCGCCTGCAGCAAAAACCGGTAGCCCCATTAAGCCCAATGCGATGTAAAGTGCCTGGGAGAGTATACCCCGCTTGGCGCCGAGCAGGATGCCGGACAATAAGCTGACCAAGGATTGCAAAGTGAAAGGTATGGCCAAGATCGTCAAACTGATTCTGCCGCCGATAATGGTCAGCACGGCAAACAACGAGATTAAAATCATGTCGCGAACTGTAAGTTTCATCAACAGCCTCCGATTTTATCGACGCTCAGTATAAAGAAGGAACCGTTGATTGTCAACCTTAATTGTTTTTTAGTTTACATTTCGCAGCCAAGCAAACCACGAACCGACACATCGCCGGATCGAACAACATGACGGACTCCGTTCGCATCCTCAACCAGAAGCTCACCGTCATCGTCCAGATCAATGGCCCGGCCGGTCCAGGGAGAGCCAAACGCAGGCAAGACCTTTATTTCTCGGCCCAGTGTCAAGCAATTGGATCGATAGTCTGCAAGCCAGTGAAAATCGCCATAGGTTGGGAAGCGCTTGGCAAACCGATGCAATGCAGCCATCAAAATTTCGATACGGGCAAAATGCCTGCCGGATTCAAGAAAAATAGAAGTGGCCAGATTCCTCAGATTCTCGGGGAAACTTTTTGTCGTAACATTGATGCCAATACCAATAATCAGCGATCGGACATCGGTATCTTCAATGATCATCTCCGTGAGAATGCCGCCGAGCTTGCGACCGCTGGCAATGGCAATCAAGTCATTAGGCCATTTAACGCCGGTGTTAACCCCGAGATCATTGAGGACTTCCGCAGCACACAGGCCGGCAAAAAGGGGCATCCGGCTAAAGTGTGCAGCCAATCCTTGCTCGGGACGAATGAGCAAGGAAAACCAAAGACCTTCGTTATGGTTGGACTGCCAATCTCGGCCACGCCGTCCACGGCCGGCGGTTTGCTGTTCAGCAACAAACAAGCCGATTTGATTCGGTTGCTGTCCTTTGGCCAGCCTGGCCATCTGATTGGTCGAATCGGTTTTCCGCTTGAAAGCAATCGTGTCCACAAACCGGTCAAGACCTGCCTGCTGCAGGTGAATTTGAATTTCTTCGCCTGATAGGATGTCAGGTTTTCCCGTCAGCCGATACCCGCGATTGGGCACCGCTTCGATCGAATAGCCTTCCTCGCGCAAGCTATTGATGGTTTTCCAGACGGCTGCACGAGTTACGCCAAGTTGTCGGCTGATCTGTTCTCCTGAAGCATATCCTTGTTTGTTTTTGAGTATCTGTAATATTTTCAGCTTCATATTTTCCCTCTTGTTTAATCTTTTTTAGATTATCACACTGCGAAATAAAAATCATACTGTCTTATCGCATCATTTCAGGTATGCTATATATAGAATAGCCAATCGGCTGGGAGCGCTGATGCTTTAAGGATAAGTCCCGCCATGATAAAGAAGCGTTATCATTGGGTGTTTTCATTTGTTCGGCCTTTATTTCGCCTCTATAGCCGTTTGGCCAAAGGAGCGAGCTCCGTTCCGGATTCCGGTTTTCCCCCGGATCAGCCGGCGCTCATCCTGGCCAATCATGTCACCGATTTAGATCCGTTTTTTCTTGCCACCGGCTTCAAGCGGCCCATTTTCTTTGTGGCCAGCGATCATGTATTCCGACTTGGCGTAATCAGTTCGATTATTCGTTTTCTGGTCGCGCCGATCCCGATTGTCAAGTCAAAAACTGATCTGCGCGCCATTCGTACCATCAATCAAGTCATCGCGGCCGGTGGTTTGGTCGGGCTTTTCCCGGAAGGCAACCGGTGCTTCAACGGCCTGACCGGGCAAATACCACCTGTCACCGGCAAGCTGGTGCGCCGGCTTAAGGCACCTCTTCTGTTATACAAAGTCCATGGGGGATATCTGACATCGCCTCGCTGGAGCCGACACGGGCGTCGGGGTACCATGAATTTCGAGTTATCCCGCGTTCTGAATCCCGACGAGCTGGCAGCCATGACACCTTCGCAGGTCAATCAGGTTATTCAGGAGGGAATTGCCGTCGACGCATTTGCCGATCAGCACGAAAACGCCATCCCTTTCAAAGGCAAGCGTCTGGCCGAATACCTTGAACGTGTATTGTTTATCTGTCCGAAGTGTCTGGGCCTTAGCACCATGCATAGCAACGATGACCTGTTTTCCTGCACCTGCGGCATGCAGGTGCAGATCAATGTCTACGGCTTGCTTGAGCCCGTCGATAGCTGGTCGCGTGATCGGAAGGCAGATGGTGCTTTTCTGGATAATGTCGGAAAATGGGACCACTGGCAACGGCGGACACTCATCACCATGCTCGATCAACCCGAACATTTGGACCTGACCGGGCAGACGCCCATATTTCAGGATCAGGAGGAAGTCCTTTATAATTGTCAGCGAGCCACCCGCTCCATTCGACTGGATCAAGGCAAAATCGCCATGTATGCCGACCGTCTGGAGTTTACGGGAAAGCGCCGCGGCGTCCGGATTTTCCCTCTTGCCCGGTTGGACAGACTGACCGTTCATGGTCCCCAGGTCTTGCAGTTCGCCCTCACCGACGGCGGCGTCTTTGAATTACGTTCAAAGCGACCCCGTTCTGCATATAAATATGTTATTCTGAATACATTATTACACCAAAAGAAAAAAGGGGAAGCGTATGGATTTTTCGGGTTCTAATTCATCGCTCTGGTTTCTGATCGTGCAATTTGGTCTGTCGGCGGCACTGGTGCTTTTTGGCAATCTGTTGCGCCGGAAAATCCCCTTGCTGCGGATTTCGTTGCTGCCAACCGCGGTTATCGCCGGCTTTTTGGGTTTGTTTGTCCGGCAGATGGGTTGGATACCTTTTGACAAAACCTTTTTGGAAGCCGTGACTTATCACATGACCGCAATCGGGTTCATTGCGATCAGTTTGCGCAAACCGACACGCAGCGAGCGGGAGACCAGTAAGAAACTATTCCGGGACGGTGTTAACAGCGGTGTGTTTATCGTCAGTAATTATCTGATTCAATGCGCCGTCGGTCTGGTCATCACGATAATTTTGAGCCTGACCTTCATGCCCGGCATCTTTAAAGCTGCCGGTATCATCCTGCCGCTGGGCTACGGCCAAGGTCCGGGGCAGGCTTTTAATATCGGCAATACTTATGAGCAGGCCTATGGCTTTGCCGGAGGTGCCACCTTTGGTTTGGCAATCGCAACAATGGGAACACTTTGGGCCTGTATCGGCGGTATTATTTATCTCAATATTGTTGCCCGCCGCCGCCGGCAAGCAACCGAGCAGGTAGATGCGGCCAGGATTGATCATATCCAGGAACCCTGTTTTGAGCCGGGTGAAATCCCTTTGACAGAGGCGGTTGACAAATTCACGATCCAGCTGGCTTTTGTTCTGCTGATTTATCTGGTTACATATGGGTTGTCCTCGATTTTGACAACCGCCCTGTCCGGCAATCCGGGGCTGAGCAAAACGCTGGTCCCGCTGATCTGGGGTTTTAATTTCCTGATTGGCTCATCTTTTGCTTTGGTCGTACGGGCAATCATGGGACTGCTTAGGCAACGCAAGATCATGAACCGGCAATACACCAATAATTACCTGCTCAACCGGATTTCCGGTTCGGCTTTTGATATCATGGTCTTTACCAGCATCTGTGCCATCGAAATCGGTGACCTGACCGGACTGTGGGTCCCCTTCCTGCTCATGTCTGTTGCGGGGGGCTTTGTCACCTTGTTTTACATTCGGGCGATAGCCAAGGTGTTATATCCGGATTATGTTCTGGAGGGTATGCTGGCCATGTACGGCATGATGACCGGCACCATCAGCACCGGCATCATGCTGCTGCGAGAGATCGACCCTTCCTTTAAGACGCCGGCAGCCAATAATCTTGTCGTTGGCAGCTCGGTAGCCATTATCGTTGGTGCGCCGATGTTGTTGCTGATCGGCCTGGCGCCGCAATCGGATCTGCTCTTGTATGTAACCTTGGTCGCCAGTTTGGCTTTAGCCTTGATCCTGAATGTTTATTTGTTGCGTTCGAAGCTTTTCAAGCGCTACCGGGAAAATTAACGGCCGGCCGGGTATCAGGATAACGGTTTCGTTGTCATCGACTGTTGAGTAAAAAAAGAAGGCTGCCGATCGGTAGCCTTCCGTGACTTCATCGAGAAAAAATGAAGCTGTTACCAATTGCTATTGTTGTAGCGATTGTTGTTTCGCTGTTGCTTTCTGGCCCTGCGGCAATCGGGGCAACGCTGCGGTTCGTTTTCAAAACCCTTTTCCTTGTAAAATTCCTGCTCGCCTTCGGTAAAAGCGAATTCTGCTCCACAATCTTTGCATGTGATGATCTTGTCCGGCATGTATTAATGCCTCCTTAAAAATTTTTCGGGCACGTTCTGAAATGAAGATCGGTGATCCTGATGACACTCATCTTAAAGGAGAAAGGTCCTCATAGCACATGATTCATTCAAGAGTATGACCTCGCTCATGGTATCACAGAAAAATAGGCGTTGCAAGCATGTTTTTGTACAAGACGACTAAAAATAAACCTGAATATCATTTTTACGTCTCTTCAATGACGATAGATCGGATGACCCGGCCGGTCAGGTGATTGTTGCTTGAATTGCCATAATGTTTTTCCTCTCTTCTTGACCTGCCGGCATTAAATCAAATCCGGATTATCATGCAGCAGCCGGTCTCTGATATCCCATAGCTTCTGGGACAGATCAACATAATAAGATTGCGGGTTTTCAAAGCGTTTGAGAGATTCCCACAAGCGGTCCAGCTCTTGGGCGCAGCGCCGGCGGCAGGTCTCGATCGAAGCGCGTTCGTATATCAGTTCGCCGGCAATGAAAATCGGCTCCAAAAGCTTGCGAACCGTAAAATCGGTCAATGTTTTTCGTTTCCAAGTGTGAAGGGGATCAAAAATCTCATAGGGCAGCGAATCGTCGATTTCCTCGCCGGCCAGGGTGATCAGATCGGCCATGGCTTTGCCGGTTGAACGGTCGAAAAAGCGCCAGACTTCTTTATTGCCGGGATTGGTTATTTTGGTCGCATTTTCGGAAAATTTCATGCACGGCTGAATCTGTCCCTTTTGCTCGATGGCCGCCAGTTTATAAACCCCGCTGAAAACAGGCTCCGCCTTGGAGGTGATCAGTCGTTCGCCGACTCCGAACGAATCGACAGCCGCGCCTTGCTGGATGAGGTCGCGAATAATGTATTCATCCAAAGCATTGCTGACCGTAATGCGGCAATCTTTAAGGCCGGCGGCATCCAGCATGCCGCGGGCCTTCTGGGTCAGGTAAGCAAGGTCGCCGCTATCAATCCGGATGCCCCGCAGCCGTTCCCCCATAGGCTCCAGTACTTCGTGAGCGGTGCGAATAGCATTGGGCACGCCGGATTTAAGCACATTATAAGTATCAACAAGCAAAACCGCCGCACCGGGGAAGGATCGGGCATAAGCCGCAAAGGCCTCATACTCACTCGGAAAAGCTTGTACCCAGCTATGTGCCATCGTACCCAGCGCAGGAATACCGAAAAGCTGGCCGGCTATGGTATTGGAAGTGCCGGCCACACCGGCGATATAAGCTGCCCGGGCCCCATACACGGCGGCATCATACCCCTGAGCGCGCCGGGCGCCGAATTCCAGCACCGGCCGCCCCTTGGCAGCCCGGACGATGCGCGATGTCTTAGTGGCAATGAGACTTTGGTGATTGATGGTGCTCAGCAGAGCCGTTTCAATGAGCTGTGCCTGAATAATCGGCCCCCGGACCTTGACGATCGGCTCATTGGGAAAAATCGGCGTTCCTTCCGGAATGGCCCAAACATCACAAGAAAACTTAAAGGTCCGCAGATATTCAAGAAACGATTCGGAGAATATCTTAAGGTTTCTCAAGTATGCCAAATCCTCGTCATCAAAACGCAATTCAAGGAGATAGTCGATCATTTGATCCAGGCCGGCTATGATCGCAAAGCCGCCGTCTTGCGGAACAGCCCGGAAAAACAGATCAAAATAAGCAATCGTATCTTTCATCCCATGGTCAAAATACCCTTTTGACATGGTCAGCTCATAAAAATCTGTCAGCATGGACAGGTTGGAGTAGTCTTTCCAGCTCTTATTCATTTTCTCTCACTCCTGTTTGAATAAATTTGAAAAAAGAAATCGTCAAACAATGGCGGATCATAATAGACCCTTTCCAGGCAAAGGCCCTGAGGCGGCATGGTTTTGCCTGATCGTGCCCGGTCTCCGGCAGCAATGATGACGGGCAGATCTTGACCGGACAATTTATTCTGACCGATGGCCACCAAAGTCCCGGTCAGAATGCGGATCATATGGTACAAAAACCCGTCTCCTTGAAATTTAAAGGTCAGGCGAGGCCCGTCCGCATCAAGTGTTACGTCAGAGAGTGTACGAACAGGATTGCGGTGACAGCTGCCGCCGTCGACAAAAGCAGAAAAATCCCGGCGACCGACCAGTAGAGGTATGGCTTGGCGGATCTTTTCAATGTCCAATTTGACCGGAACGTGACAGACACGATAGCGATCAATAGCCGGACGGCTGGCGTGATTCCAGATCCTGTAACTATATGATTTGCCCTTGGCATGGTACTGAGCGTGGAAATCCTCTGAAACATCGGCGGCGGCCAGAACAGCCACGTCAGGAGGCAACAAGCTGTTCATTGCCAAAGGCAATTTTTCTGCAGGAATCCGTGTCCGGGCGCTGAAATGACTGACATGGCCACGAGCATGGACTCCGGCATCGGTCCGGCTGCTGCCATATAAGGCAATGTCGTTTTGGCCGGTCAGTTGCTCCAAGGCTTTTACCAAAGTCTGCTGAACAGTGCGTCCGAGTGCTTGTGCTTGCCAACCGTTAAATTTGCTGCCGTCGTATTCTGTCAAAATCGCGACGTGCCGCACCGGGAGCCGGTCATGTTTTGTTTCCATGCACAAACCTCTATTGCGTCGACTGTCGTGATGAGTCGCCACCATTATACGGTAGCCGGCAAGGCGAATTCAAGAGCCAGAACAACTGCACCGGCCCCCAGCAGTCCGGCAAAGAACAACAGATCCAAGCGTGTGTACGCCAGCGATTTTAAGCGGGTTCGCCCTTCGCCGCCACGATAGCAGCGAGCCTCCATGGCAACGGCCAGGTCCTCCGCACGTTTAAATGAACTGACAAAGAGAGGGATCAAGACCGAAACCAGGCCGCGAGCCTTGCTGATCAGGCCGCCGGTGTCATAGTCGGCGCCCCGGGAGGATTGTGCTTTCATGATTTTATCGGTTTCTTCCAGCAAGGTGGGAACAAAGCGCAGGGCTATGGACATCATCATGGCCATCTCGTGGACAGGAAAGCGAATTTTCTTGAGAGGAGCCATCAGGTTTTCCGTTGCGTCGGCCACCATAATCGGCGTGGTTGTCAAAGTCAGCATGAGGGTTGTGTTCATAATCAGGAAAGCCAGACGGGCGGTCATCCGAATGGCGGTAAGAAAACCTGCCTCGGTAACCGTCAAAGGACCCCAGGCAAACCAGACTTTTCCTCCGGGTACTGTCAGAAGATTTAAAAGAAAAGCAAAAATAAGAATCAGCAGCATCGGTTTTAATCCGGACAAGACAATCTTAACCGGGACACGGCTGGCAAGGATCAAAAGGCCGGTCAACAGGGCAATCGCCAGCATGGGCCAGAGGCCGCGGACCAGAAACACAATGACCATGATGACGATCGCGGCAATCAGTTTGGTTCTCGGATCCAAGCGATGGAGAGCTGATTGGCCGGGATAATATCGACCAAGGGAAATGTTATCAAACATCGCCGTCACCATCCCTTGGGCATTCCGGTTCTGTTGCCGGGAGCCGGGAGGCAAAGCAGGTAATTAAAGCTTCGACGGCCGCTTCGGGAGAATAACAATCACAGTCAAGCCCTGGCAGGTCCTCTTGCAAAGCACGAAGGAAAGCCGACGGCCGAGGAACAGCAAGGCCGGCTTCAGCCAGGCGGCGCGCATCGGAAAAGACGTCGGCGGGCCGGCCCAACGCATGGACACAACCCTGTCGCAGCACCAAAACACGATCTGCCAAACGAGAAACATCCTCCATGCTATGCGACACCAAAATAACGGTCACGCCCAGGTCACGGAGGGTGCCGGCATAGCCCAGAATCTCGTCACGTCCGGCCGGATCAAGACCCGCCGCCGGTTCATCGAGAATCAGAATCTCCGGCTCCATAGCCAACACGCCGGCTATGGCCGCCCGCCTTTTTTGACCACCTGATAATTCAAAAGGTGAGCGCTCAAGGTCATCTGTTTGAAGCCCGACGATCTCGGCCGCCCTGAGGACGCGCCGGTTAACTTCGTCTTCTTCCAGATTCATGCGGCGGGGCCCAAAAGCAATATCGCGGAAGACCGTTTCTTCAAACAGTTGGTGCTCCGGATATTGAAAGAGCAAGCCGACTTTCTGCCGTATTTTACGAATGTCGGCATTATTGGAGGCATTGAGGCCAAGCACTCGGACCGATCCTGCTTGTACACGAAGAAGACCGTTCAGGTGCTGAATCAAAGTTGATTTTCCCGACCCGCTGTGACCGACGATGCCCAACAACTCACCACGGCGAACATCAAAGCTGACATCATGCAAGGCAGTCGTTGCCTGCGGTGAGTCGGCGGCGTATGTGTAGGCCAGGTTTTCGACCGAAATAATCGGCTCGGATTCGGATCGTTTATCCGACACTCTCACAGCCTGTTCCGAACGGATAAGATCGGCGGCCCAGATGGTTTTTTTTCGCAGTTCGGCATCAGAAGAGGCCACCGCCAACAGGCGACGTACAGTGGCAAGCGCACCTTCCCAGGTTGCGGCTTCCTTTGGATAGAGGGGAATTTGCAATCGATTGGCCAACTCATAAACAATCTCGTTATGAGCCGGAACATCCAGCCCTTCGGCTTTGATTTGCTCAATCTGTTCAAAGATATCGGCCGGAGTTCCGATGGAAACCAGCCGCCCATCGCCCATGACAGCCACCTGATCGGCCAGCTGAACCTCCTCCATATTATGAGTGATATTAATTACGGTTAAGCCTTCATCACGGCTCAGCCGGCAGACCAGGTCCATGAATTCCTGACGGCTGAGAGGATCCAGCATAGAGGTGGCTTCATCGAGGATCAAACACGAGGGGCGCATGGCCAGGATACCGGCAATAGCCAATTTTTGCTTCTGGCCGCCGGAGAGAAGATGGGGTGCTTTCTGCGTCATATCCTCCAAGCCGACAACGGCCAGCGCATCGTCAACGGCCCGGCGGATATCCGCCGGTGGAAAGCCGAGATTTTCCGGCCCAAAAGCAACATCTTCTTCAACGGTGGTACCAATTATCTGGTTGTCAGGGTTTTGAAAGACCATGCCGCAGCGCCGACGGATTTCCCAGATATTTTCTTCGACGGCCGCCGGCAGATCGTCAACAACCAACGTGCCTTCCGAGGGTTGTTCCAGCGCATTGATTAATCGGGCCAGGGTTGATTTCCCCGAACCGTTTCTGCCCAAAATTACCATGTGGCCGCCCCGCGGAATATCCAGGCTGATCTGATTGACAGCAACCAGCGGTTCACGGCCACTTTGACGATAACTGTAGCTGACATTTTTTATTTCTGCAAACTTATCCATGGACCTCGAATTTTGAAAAGCGGGGACAGGCCAGTAGCCCATCCCCGCTTGCAAAGCTGCTCATCCTAAAAACCGGGTAATCCGGGCAGGGGTGTCCAGCCGACACACAGCCGTCGGCGCATCAGATCAGTTCCAGGATTGCCATTTCGGAGGCATCGCCGCGGCGTGCACCAAGCTTGATGATCCGGGTATAACCTCCGGTTCGGTCACTGTACTTGGGAGCCACAGTGTCAAACAGTATATTAACCGGATTGATGACCTTACCCTCCGCCGTGTGACTTTTATTAAGCCACAAAAACATCTTCCGGCGGGCCGCCAGCCGCGACGGCTCATCAACCTGAACCATGGCGGTTTTCATTTCACGATTAACGACATCATATGTCCGGCCATTTTTAGAGGTAGCTGATTTGAGAATTTTACGGCCCTTGGCGTCCAGTCTTGCTGCAGACGCCAGGATTTCCCGGGTGGAGAAATTATCTTTTTCCCGGATGGCCAGCGTGATCAGCTTCTCGGCGATGCGTCTCACTTCTTTTGCTCTGGCCACAGTGGTTTCGATCCTGCCGTTAACAATAAGGGTGGTGACCATCCCCCTGAGAATGGACAAGCGGACATCCGTCGCGCGTCCAAGTTTTCTTGGTGCAGGCATATTAATATCCTCCTAATTGATCAAACCTAAGTCCTGGCGGCTTATTCGTCGATTTTGGCCAGTGACAGGTCCAGTTCTTCGAGTTTTTGAACAACCTCTTCCAGGGACTTCTTCCCAAGGTTGCGCACTTTCATCATGTCTTCTTCCGTGCGGGCGACCAGGTCGCTGATCGTGTTGATGCCGGCGCGTTTGAGACAATTATATGTCCTGACTGAAAAGTCCAGGTCTTCGATCACGGTTTCCAGCACTTGATTCTTTTTGCCACCATCCTCAAGTTCCTTGAAGCTTGTGCTGGTGCCGGATTCGGTCAAAGCCATAAACAAATTCAGATGTTCGCATAAAATACCCGAACCTAAGCTTAAGGCCTCGCTCGGGTCAACCGTAGCGTCGGTCCAGACCTCGATGGTCAGTTTGTCGTAATCGGTAAACTGGCCGACACGAGTGTTTTCCACCGCAAAATTGACTTTGAGGACCGGTGTGAAAATCGAGTCGATCGGAATAACGCCGATGGTCTGAGTTGTCCATTTGTTGCGGTCAGAAGTATTGTACCCACGACCTTTATTGATGGTCATCTCCATGAAAAGGCGTCCATCGCCGTTAAGCGTTGCGATCGGATGGTCGGGATTCATGATCTCAACCTCATCATCACGGACGATATCTCCTGCGGTTACAACACCGACGTAGCCCTCTTCCGTGCTGATATAGACGGTTTTAGGACCCTCGACATTGAGTTGGACACGAATGCCTTTGACATTGAGAATGATTTCGGTCATATCCTCAATGATACCTTTAACCGTAGAAAATTCATGGAGCACGCCATCAACCCGGATTGCCGTAACTGCGGCTCCGGGAAGTGACGACAGCAAAACGCGTCTCAAGGCGTTCCCCAACGTGATGCCGTAGCCTCGCTCCAAGGGTTCAATGACAAATTTGCCGTAAGAGCCCTCTTCGTTGCTCTCCAGACACTCAATCACAGGCTTTTTAATTTCAATCATACATTTCCTCCTTCGTGCGCGGACAAACAGCAAGTTGCCGGCAAAATCCGGAAATTACTTGGAGTACAGCTCAACAATCAGGGTCTCTCTGACCTCGATGTCTACATCCGTACGGGCCGGGATCTGGACGATAGAGCCGGATAGTGTTTCTGCATTAAACGAAAGCCATGCCGGAACCGGACGCCTGATGAGGTCCTGAAACTTGGAAGATTTTTTCGACGATTCGCGCACAGCAATTTCATCGCCAGCCTTCAGAGTCATCGAAGGGATATCCGCTTTCTTGCCATTGATCGTAAAATGTCCATGGGTGACAAGCTGACGGGCTTCCGAGCGGGAATTGGCAAGGCCCATGCGGTACACGACATTGTCAAAGCGCAATTCAAGCAGGCGCAACAGGTTTTCGCCGGTTTTACCCTTCATGTTCTCAGCAGTAGCATATGTTTTACGGAACTGGGATTCCAGAACACCGTAAAAACGTTTTGTCTTTTGTTTTTCACGCAGCTGCGTGCCGTACTCGGAAATCTTCTTTCTACCCTGGCCATGCTGACCGGGCGCAAAGCTCCGACGGACGATCGAACATTTCCCTGTGTAGCAGCGCTGGCCTTTGAGGAAAAGTTTCTCACCCTCCCTGCGGCAAAGCCGGCAAACTGCTTCGGTATATCTAGCCATGATCTAACACCTCCGGTATCAGACTCTTCTTCTCTTCGGCGGTCTGCAGCCGTTATGCGGAATAGGCGTGACATCCTTGATCAAAACGACGTCCAGCCCGGCGGCCTGTAAAGAGCGAATAGCAGCCTCACGACCGGAACCGGGACCCTTCACGAATACTTCAACGGTCCGCATGCCATGTTCCATCGCGGTTTTTGCAGCTGTTTCGGCTGCCATCTGGGCAGCAAACGGGGTGCCTTTACGAGAGCCTCTCATGCCCATGCCACCCGAGCTCGCCCAGGAAATTGCATTTCCGGCGGGATCGGTGATGGTGACAATTGTATTATTGAAAGACGAGTGGATGTGTGCGGCTCCACGGTCGATGTTTTTGCGTTCTCTGCGCTTGGGTCTTGCAGACGTTCTTCTGGCGGTTGCCTTGGCCATGCTGTCTCCTCCTCCTTATCTCTTCTTTCCGGCAATTGTGCGCTTGGGTCCCTTGCGGGTCCGTGCATTGGTTTTGGTTCGTTGGCCGCGGACCGGCAGGCCGGTTCTGTGCCTTCTGCCACGATAGCATCCAATTTCAGTCAGGCGCTTGATATTCATGGCGATTTCGCGACGCAGATCGCCCTCAACCATATAACCGGTTTCAAGGGTGTCCCTGATTTTGGAAATCTCCTCATCGGTCAGATCCTTGACCCGGGTGTCGGGGTTAATCGCGCAGGTTTCCAGAATTTTGTTGGAAAGAGTTCTGCCAATGCCGTAAATATAGCAAAGCGCAATCTCCACACGCTTTTCATTTGGCAAATCTACTCCGGAAATTCGTGCCATCAGTGTGCACCTCCATTAATGAGCAAGTTGACGTTCTTAATCTATTTTCAAACACGAATGTGGGAAAACATCAGTCCAAGTGGCCAGATGCAGCCGCATCCCGATGTCGTGTAATTCCTTCACCTTCAGGCTGAGCTGCCCCAGCCTCCCAAAGGCTCAGCCCTGCTTCTGCTTATGCTTTGGATCCTGGCAAATCACCATGACCTTGCCCCTGCGGCGGATAACTTTACATTTCTCGCAGATCGGCTTGACAGATGGTCTGACCTTCATGAGATTACCTCCTCAAACGCCCCTCTCAGGCGCAATTGAATACAAACGCCAGAAGGCGCATGCTAAAACAGTTTAACAGATTCTGAAATAAAATCAAGTGCACGTTTCAAAATCATTTGGCCTGGGTGAGTTGTAGAATTAACTGAAACGAAATGGCTCAAGGGCTATCCGATACAATGTAAGTGAGAAAACGAAGCATTGGAGGGACAGCCATGAGCCACCTACATTGTATCAGCAAACGGAAGAAAGGA
>JAAYPL010000048.1 GCA_012519875.1 Clostridiaceae bacterium
AAAGGTGATGTGCTGACCGTGGCGCAAATCGCCGGGATTATGGGCGCAAAACGGACGCCGGATCTGATCCCCATGTGCCACCCCGTTCTTATCGACGGAATTGACTTGTCCCTGCGGCTGGAGGAGGAACCGTGCAGTGTGGAAATCAGAGCATCGGTTTCCTGCGCCGGGCGGACCGGTGTGGAGATGGAGGCACTGACAGCGGCCGCCACGGCAGCTTTGACCATATATGATATGTGCAAGGCGGTGCAGAAGGATATCGTGATCTCGGATCTTCGTCTGCTCGGCAAAACCGGCGGCATTCATGGAGATTTTCAAAGGGAGGAAGGCAAATGAGCTATACGGCGGCGGTGATCACCATCAGCGACAAAGGGGCGCAGGGGACACGTGTCGACACCAGCGGTCCGGCCCTTTGCTCTATTTTGGATAGCAAGGGATGGATCGTCAGCTACACCAATATCATTCCCGACGAAAAGGAACAGATCAAAGCGGAACTCGTGAAATGCGCAGATGTCTTGGGAGTCAATCTTGTTTTGACGACCGGAGGCACGGGCTTTTCACCGCGTGATCTCGCACCGGAGGCGACTTTGGAAGTTATTGAGCGCCGTGCAGCCGGGATTCCGGAAGCTATGAGGGCGGAGAGTCGCCGTATTACTCCCATGGGCTGTCTTTCCCGTTCCGAGGCGGGTATCCGGGGCGGAACACTTATTATCAACCTGCCGGGCAGCGAAGCCGCCGCAAAGGAAAACCTGATGGCGGTGATCGACCCTGTCGCTCACGGTCTGGAGATGCTGCTGGGCAATGGTTCTGCCGGCTGTGGGGAGCGGCATTACCCGCGCAAGAAAAACACACCCTCTATGGATGAGTGGCTGCGAGAAGCAAAAACCGATCCTTCGGCAAACAAGATCGGTATGTATCTGATCCACAACGGCGTAGTGCGCGAAACCGCCAGGGCACAGGTGCGCGATGGATGTAAAGAAACGGTACCGGTCTCCGGCATGTTCTTTTCCTATGATGCGGAAAAAGTAGAGGAAGCAGTTGCCGAGACCTATGAGCTCCCGGGTGTTTACTATGTTCGTGTCTGGCTGAACGAAGGTGAACTGAAGGCCGGTGAGGACATCATGTATGTTCTGGTTGGCGGCGACATCCGGCCTCATGTCGTGGCTGCGCTACAATTTTTGGTAGGCCGCCTCAAGGTGAAGTGTGTTGTTGAAAGAGAAATTTACATTTAGCAAAGGATACCGTCCTGCATATACCAATTAGCCGAATAAGCAGTACAGAGTCACGACTTTGTTCAAAATCCCATGATCAACCGGAAAACTGATTGCGCGGAACACATATTTACACTAGGATGACATTGTACATGCAGCATTCGAGAGTGTTTTTCACGGCTATGTCGGATTAGGAAACCGTATGATTTTTTCACTTTATGCAATGTCGGTCAGAGGAGAGAAAAATGAAACAATGCAAAAGACTGGACAATAAAACCGCTGTTGTTATAGGCAGCACATCCGGTATCGGTGAGGTGATCGCGAAAACGTACGCGCGAGAAGGTGCTTTAACAATCGTATCGGGTCCTTCGATCGAACGCGAGCTGGGAATGCAGGTCGTTGAGGAAATCCTGGCCGAGGGAGGAACGGCATCCTTTGTTGCGGTCGATGTCAGGGATGAAGCGGCCGTTATTTCCATGTATGAGCAGATTTTGTCCGAGCATGGCAGGATTGACATTGTCAATTTCAATGCGGGTGTTCAGGATCTGGTGGTTCCGTTTTGCGAACAGACGCTGGAAGACTGGGACAGAATGGTCAATGTCAATGCAAGGGGCTGCTTCCTGAGCATGAAGCACATCATACCGCACATGATCGAAAGAAAACAGGGCGTCATCATCAACACAGCCTCGGTTTCCGCCAGCAAGTGTGTTTTCCCGCATACCCTCAGCATGTACGCCATGACCAAAGCACAGGTGGTGTCACTGACCAAAAGCGCGGCTTATGAATATTCGAAATACAATATTCGAATCAATGCGATCAGTCCCGGGTATGTCCTGACGAAGAAACTGGGACTGGGCTCGCTTCCTCAGGAAGCTCAGCAGGCGATGCTCAGCAATGTTCCGATGGGCAGGCTTGCGACGCCTGAAGATGTCGCGAAGGTTTCACTGTTTCTCGCATCAGATGACTCCGAATATTTAACCGGTCAGGAGCTGCATATCGACGGCGGCATGACCGTAATCTGACCTTTGAAAGTTTTTTATGTGGCGGCGAAATGTAAACTGAAGTGACGCAAAAAGAGATGTCCCACAAAACCATCTCTAATACAATGTAAGTGACCAAACCACACGTAAAGGAGAGAA
>JAAYPL010000049.1 GCA_012519875.1 Clostridiaceae bacterium
GGCATGAACAGCACCTGTACATCGTGTCGCACGGCGGTGCCATCATGGCGCTGATGGCCGCGCATGCCCTGCCCGAGCAAACCTACGACAAATGGTGGGTGGAAAACCTGCAGGGCTACCGCCTGCATCTGGACGCCGCCAGCTGGCACCCCGGCAGCAAATTTGCGCAGGTGGAACGGGTGGATCTGTCCCTGCCCGCGGGCTGAGGGATGCGGCTGGATGTTATAAGCAGGAAAAACCGCAGAGTCATTCATTCTCAAGGGAAAGAAGCGATACTTGTCCTAAAAAACACTCTATAAAAAGAGCAGAATCCTAATTGATTTGCCGGGCCATGAGTTCTTGATGCCTGAAGTATCCTGATATACTGTTTAGCCTTGGTCTGCATTGCTATGCGTGCTTCAACTGGACGAAAATGCGGATATACGCAAAAATGTTCAATGCTCGGAATTGTTCCCATAAATTGAATGTTAGAGGAAAAAAAGATGAAGCGTGGAAGCGTTTTACTTATGTTGGTTATGCTGGCCGTCCTGTTCCAAGCAGGAAACGCCGAGGTTATGGCAGGATACCAAAGTTACCTCCCTGATATTACGTATATCAATAACAATGGCGAATATGATGCGCGATCGCTTAACGCCACGCTTTATGTATCAGATAACGAGATTTGGTACAGTGGATATGCTGCACCATCCGGCAGTTGGCTACTACACACAAACGTGAGCGCGGAAGACCTGTCGCTTCTCACCTTCCCGGATGCTCCCGGCAGTAACCCTATCGTCCATTCAATCGCAAAGATTGACACGACACTCATGTTAGGCTTTATTGATGCAGAAAACCAAACAGGCACCATTGGTCTGTTTGAAAACGGGCGAATGACCTATCACAAACTGCCGGACACTGCAAAAATCATGCGCATGTCTTCTACCCCGAAAGGCATTCTTGCTTTGGGAGTTATTTATCAGGAAAAGGAGAATGTTTCAACGCTATATTCTGCTATGTTTTCTGCGGTAGAGGGCAAGATTTTTGAAATCGCAGAGATATCAGCCGACATGCCGGTGGATGGCTATGCGCTATCCACGTCAAAATGTGCAGCCGATGATGACCTGTATTATATTCAAGCAAACTGTGGGAGGGTGGAACGCCTACAACCCGAAAAAACGCTCATTTGTTATAATGCCACGGGATTGCGACAATGGAGCATCGCACTACCGGAAACGATCGCTGTAGAGCGAATGTCCGCTTCTGGCGGGAATGTGTTTCTCTACGGGATGGCCGGTAGGCTTGATGAATACGATGTGCTTGTAGACCAACAAGCGACTGTTTTGTGCTATTCACGTGACGGCATTGAAAAATGGCAGAAAACGTTTGATTCACCCGAAAGATTTTACTTCGGTATATCAGCTGAAGGGCAGTGCATCGCAGCTGCAGGTATGGATGGAGCCGGAAAGTGGAACATTTGTTCAATCAACACCGACGGAACAGTAGATAGTATGACAAGCGTTGACTTCTCTTCGGAAATATATGTTCGTGGAATATTTGACACGAACGGAAAAGCAGCAATGGTACTGGGCACGACCGAGAATCAGCTTTTCCTCTTTCGGGTGCCGATTTGAACCCATTAAAAGAAGAAGCCATCCAGCAGGGATATCTGTCGCTTGATAACAACAACGACAGGCAAGTGCTGGGGGCTTATTTGGTCATAGGATAAAACCACCGCCAGCTTTTTTCATTTCCTGTAAAACTTACGCGAGATTCCCCCGCCGTCACCCGGGGTATGGTATAATTGCATGACTCGCATAAAGGAGGACAAGGATTTGCTTCAGGATATTGTTACCAAACACCGCGCGGGGTTTGCCGCGGGCGCGTCCACGGAGCTGCGCGCGCAGCGCAGCCTGCAGCGCCGGGTCGTGATGCTCAAGGGCAAC
>JAAYPL010000050.1 GCA_012519875.1 Clostridiaceae bacterium
CGATTGCCGTCATAAATCCGGATCATGGCTCCGGTATCTGTTTTGGTTTTATTTTGTTTTAGTTCGAGATTTTCCAGTAGAATTTGGGTCGAATAAACCGATTCGATCCGAACATCCGTAAAAAGGTTGTCAGGAAAACGATACATATGGCGTGTCCTCCCGTGGTCCGTCGGCGATTGTTTTGCTGCACAGAATAATTGTATCTTCCGGCAGTTTCTTCGTCAAATAAACTTGGGCGGCAGCGCCGGCATGCTCGTCGCGGAATACACCGAAAATTGTCGGTCCGCTGCCGCTCATCAAGGTCAGAGCGGCACCGGCTTCGCGCATCAGGTTTTTAATGCGCATCAACTCCGGATATGCTTTGAGCGAAACCGATTCCAGCACATTGCCGGTGACCTCGGCAAGAGCGTCTAAATCATGTCGCTGAACCGCCTCCAGTACGGCACGGCGATCGGGACGCGAGCCCGCATCAGACAGGCGAAACCGCTCGAAAACCCAAGATGTATGAATGCCGAAATTCGGTTTACAAAGCAGGATCGGAAGCTGCTCCCAAGCGGGCAGCGGAGTCAGAATTTCGCCGACCCCCTCCCCCAGAGCCGTCCCCCCCAGCAGGCAAAAGGGCACATCGGCGCCGATCCGGGCGGCAAGCTCAAACAGCTGTTCTCGAGAAACGTGTTGCGGATAAAGTTGATCCAGCGCCGCAAGAACGGCGGCGGCATCGCTGCTGCCGCCGGCCAGGCCCGCGGCAGCCGGAATGTTTTTTCCCAAGGTGATATGTACACCCTCTTGGAGTTTCGCCGCAGCGGCAAATAATCGTGCGGCTCGCCAAGCCGTGTTTTCCTCATCGGAAGGAACCCCGCTGGCTCCGCAGGTTATTTTAATACCTTTCAGGCCGGGCCCGGCCTGAACCGTAACCCGATCAGCCAGCTCAATGCTTTGCATCACCGTCCAGAGCAGGTGGTACCCGTCTTCCCGGCGTCCGACGACATCCAATGCCAGATTGATTTTGGCCGGGGCCATCAAAGTTTGGCTCTTTATCATCCGAATCTCCGGCAAAAAAAGCCCGCGGTAGCCGCGGGCCGGTCGTTAAGGCACATTAGTTTTTTAATTCATCATGGGGTTCAACGACGATTTCCACATTTCTGGTCAACACATCGACATAGCTATAGGTAACCATTCCCTGGTACGAATTAAGTTTTGAGCAACGCACGGTAAAAACATTTGGATAACAGTTCTCGAGGACGCCTTCCTGAATGATTGTTCGCTTCCGACCACCATTCGAACGAAGTCGGACACGCTTGCCGACATGGGCCTGTATGCCTTTCCTGCAGATGTCGAGATCCGCCTTGACTATCATCTGGACAACACCTCCGATGTTCACTTCCCCGGTTTACGGTCCAAAATCCGGAGCCCGAAGACTTGGGCGTATTTTACCACTTTCATGAACTAAAGTCAACTTCGCCACAAGCGGTTGTGGTTCCAAAACACAGGCACCCCAAGTGTTGGGGATATGAGCCTCCGTCAGATTTCCAGATTGCTGCCAAACCCCTCCCCCAGCACTTCTCTGGCCTCGACGACGATGACAAAAGCCGCCGGATCGATCTCGGACACAACGGATTTGAGATCCGGAACCTGTTTGTTGGATAAAGCGCACATGAGGATGTCCCGATCCTGCCCTGTAAACATGCCCTTGCCTTTCAACAACGTCACACCTCGCTGCATCTCCTGTAAAATTCGCTCGGCAATGGCCGGGCCTTGATCCGAGATGATGTACGCCGTACGAATAAAATCAAATCCTTCCAACAGAACATCGACGCTTTTTGAGGTCAGGTACATGGCGATAAACGAATACATGGCCAGCAAGACCGCAGGTCCGCCATCATCATGATATGCGGCAACCGATGCCAGGATGATGATGGCATCAAGTATCAGCAAAAACTGGCCCATGCTCAGGGTTTTGCGTCGTCTCTTGATGACCGCGGCCAGAATATCGGTGCCGCCGGTCGTGAAGCCGCCACGGAAAACAAGTCCCAGACCGACTCCATAAAGGACACCGCCGAAAAGGCAGTATATCAACGGGTCCGGCGCACCGCCCGCCAAGGGGCGATTGATGTAGGTGCTGAACCAGTCCTGCAGAACCGGTGCCGACAGGTCAACCATGGCCGAATAGACAATCGAACCAACCAGACTGCGCCGGATAAAGTTAATGCTGATCATTCGCCAGCCGATCAGCATGACCGGTATGTTCAACAATAAGTACAGCAAACCGAAGGAAAGGAAATTGCCCTGCCCCGTAAGTTGAAAAATAATCGAAGCCACGCCGGATATGCCGCCCATTGTCAGGCGGATGGGAATGAAAAAAACATTGACCGCAAACGCCGCGATAAAGCCTCCGATCAGAAGATATAGACCATCGCGCACAAGTTTGCGACCGTTTATGACAGAGAATCTGCGTCGGAAAGGTGAAGATGACATGATGGCGATCTCCTTCTGTCTGCATTCTAACACAAAAAATCAGCAATAAACCAAGCTGACGGCCTTTGGCGACCATGCTATAATCAGGATAACTTTACTGATGGAGGAAATTTGTCCGTGGAACAAATCAGTCGCAACTGTATGCATCTGGGCTTGCGGGTCAAGGACTATGAGGCCACCATGGCCTTCTATCGCGACGCCCTTGGCTTTGAAGAAGTTTTCACCTTGTTGATGCGCGATTTTTACGAAACAATGGAGCTGTCAGCCGACGGTACCGTGCCGGAACGAACGGTGGATGACGATGAGGTCTGGCTGACTTATCTCCGTATTCAGGACGGCCAGTATCTGGAGATTTTTCCCGATCGCAACATCGAATCGGTGCCGGACTACAATCGGCAGAGTTTTTTTCACTTTTCGCTGGAAGTTGATGATATCGATGCCGCGGTCGCCAAGTTGCGCCAACGGGGGATCACCGTTTACAATCTCCATATTGATGCCATTAACGGGAGCCCTTCGCCGGTGGCTTTCCAGGCTGTTCAGGGGCGGTGCGGATCTCGTCTGGCCTGGATCAAGGATCCGGACGGAAATCTGATCGAGGTCATGCAACTAATGCCGGAAAGCATGCAACGGCTGCGGGATTCGGCAACGAAAAACTGATCGCCGGCACGGGGCGAAATGTAAACTGAAGTGACGCAAAAAGAGATGTCCCACAAAACCATCTCTAATACAATGTAAGTGACCAAACCACACGTAAAGGAGAGAAGTTGTGGGACACGAACATTGTACAGAGAAA
>JAAYPL010000051.1 GCA_012519875.1 Clostridiaceae bacterium
TGATCATGGCCTGTTCCTCTTGCGGAAAGATCAGCGCATCCTGCGGCATCGGCCAGGATGAAATCATGATGCTTTCATCCTCGTGAACCAAGTGCCCGTAAAGGGATTCGGTCACGAAAGGCATAAACGGGTGCAAAAGCTGAAGGCTTTCACGCAGGACCGTATTTAGCACGTATTGTGCGACGCGTCGGCTGGCATTGGTGCCCTCGGTGAGGCGGGACTTGCTGATCTCAATGTACCAGTCGCAGAATTCCTCCCAAAGGAAACTGTAAATTTTATGCAGCGCGACGCCGGTTTCATATTTGTCCAGATTGGCCGGCACCTCTTGTTTAAGCCTCTGTAATCGCGACAGAATCCACTTGTCTTCCAGAGCCATATCTGTCGATTCAATTCCGTTCCAATCCATTTCGTCATCAAAATTCATGAGAACAAATCGGGTGGCATTCCAGATCTTGTTGATAAAATTACGGCCGGCCTCAAGTTTATCTCTTTGAAATCGCTGGTCCGAACCGGGCGAATTACCTGTAATCAATGTATAGCGCAAGGCATCGGCACCAAATTCATCAATGACCTCCAGAGGGTCGACGCCATTGCCAAGTGATTTGGACATCTTGCGGCCCTCGGCGTCACGGATGATGCCGTGGATGAAAACAGTGTGAAACGGGGTCTTCCCGGTGTGCTCGAGACCGGAAAAGATCATGCGGGCGACCCAGAAAAAGATGATGTCATAGCCCGTAACCAGTACACTGGTTGGGTAGAATGTACGCATGTCTTCACTGTCGCTGGGCCAGCCCAGGGTGGAAAAGGGCCACAATGCCGAGGAAAACCAGGTGTCGAGTGTGTCTTCATCCTGAACGAGCTCTGAACTTTGGCATTGGGGGCAGATGGCGGGATCCTGCCGATCAACAATCGTCATGCCGCAACTCCGGCAGTACCAAGCCGGAATACGGTGGCCCCACCAGAGTTGGCGCGAGATGCACCAATCGCGAATATTTTCCATCCAATTGAAATAAATCTTTTCAAACCGCTCCGGAACAAACCGGGTTTGCCCGTTTCTAACAACCTCGATCGCCGGCCCGGCCAAAGGTTGCATCCGGACAAACCATTGGAGGGAAATGCGCGGCTCAACCGTCGTTTGGCACCGGTAACAAGCACCCACATTGTGTTGATGTGGCTCGGTCCGGAGCAGATGTCCTCCCGCTTCCAGATCCTCAACAATCCGACGACGTGCCTCCAGGCGATCCAGGCCGGCATATGCACCGCCATTTTCGTTGATATGGGCGTCATCGGTAAAGATATTTATAACATCAAGATTGTGGCGAAGCCCGACTTCGAAGTCGTTGGGGTCATGCGCCGGTGTTATTTTAACGACGCCGGTTCCAAAGGCAGGATCAACATAATCGTCGGCGACAATCGGCAACCGACGGCCGACCAAGGGCAGGATGACCGAGCGACCGATCAAATGGCTGTACCGTTCATCGTCAGGATGAACCGCAACCGCCGTGTCACCGAGCATGGTCTCCGGACGCGTGGTGGCCAGCGCCAATTCACCGCTACCGTCGGACAAGCCGTATCGGAGATGATAAAAGGTGCCACTCGCCTCTTCATACTCGACTTCGGCATCGGAAATCGAGGTCAGACAATGCGGGCACCAGTTGATCATCCGTTCGCCACGATAAATCAGGCCCTTTTCATACAAGCGGACAAAAACCTCCCGAACCGCCGCCGACAAATGATCATCCATGGTAAACCGCTCCCGTGACCAGTCACAGGATGATCCCAGCCGTTTGAGCTGCTCGGTGATGCGGCTGCCGTACTGTTTTTTCCATTCCCAGGCCCGTTCCAAAAAGGCCTCCCGTCCGACATCCTCCTTGCTCAAGCCTTCTTCATTCATCGCGGCCACAATACGCGCCTCGGTAGCAATCGAGGCATGGTCGGTGCCCGGAAGCCACAATGCATTATAACCTTGCATACGCTTGAAGCGGATTAAGATGTCTTGCAAGGTGTTGTCCAGCGCATGCCCCATATGAAGCTGCCCGGTAATATTCGGTGGTGGCATGACAATCGTGTAGGCCTCCCGGTCTGATCGAACGGCGGGCGTAAAGTAGCCCTTTTCCAGCCAACAGGTGTAGATTTCACTTTCAGCCTTTGCCGGTTCAAAGGCCTTGGCTATTTTATCAATTCGAGACATAGATGCTCCTCCATGGCAAAAGTTTTATACTAAATCTTAATATAGGAATACATAACCAGCAGCAGAATAAATCCCGGAGCGGCAACCAAAAGGCCTTTGATTTTGACGTCCAGCACGGCCATATCGAAACGATGCTTTTCCTGCTGTTCAGCGGTCAGATTTTCGGCCAGCGCGGGATCGATCGGTTTTTTCTCGGCCAGTCCACTTTTCGCGACAATCTTCGGTGCCAGATAAACGATAATCACCCCGGCAGCCCCAATGAGCAGGCCCAAAACAATCAGCACAATGCGCACGGTCGGATTCATAAAAGCCTCCCCCTGAAAATAAAAAACGCCCGTCCAACAACTGGACGAAAGCGCAGCTTCCGTGGTACCACCAGTCTTCCCGTCCACCGACGGGCACTCATTACGCACCATGACGCAGTGCCGCCGATCCTTCACTCCGAGACGACCTTCCCCATCCCTGCGCCTGAGAGGTCTTTCAGCCTTGGAACCCCTCTCTCTGCCGGCCGGTTGACGGGTACTCCTTCTCTTCGCCGCAAAGGATGGATTCATCTTACATCGCTGATGCCAAAAAATCAAGGCATCGGGGGACGATTACACGAATATATTCGGGATCAGCAGCAATTCTTCCTTGCTTTTCTATGGCCGGCTTTTGCACCGAGGAGTTTTCATGGTAAAATTCAATTCAAGATGGCGTGTTCCGACACGCATCGTTTCGGAGGTTTATTATGGCTCGTAAAATCATAGTCGTTGGCGGTTCCCTCAGCGGTTCCGCGGCAGCCGCCAGGATTCGCAATCTGGATTCCCAGGCTGAAATCATCCTTTTGGAAAGAGAAGCCACAATCAGCAGTGCCGGTACAGCCTGGCCCGGTTTGTTGGCTGATGATACGACTCCTGTACGTAAACAGCAAAATCTGTCTGCCGAGGAGTTCCAGCGTCAGTATCGTGTGGACGTTAGGGTAAACAGCGAAGCGGTCTCCATCCGTCGTTTTCGGCGACTTGTCGAGATCAGGCCGGCATCCGATATTGAGGGCAAACCCTACAAGGAAAGATATGATCAGTTGGTTCTGGCCACCGGATGCGTCCCGGTTTGGCCGGCTGCTTTTCCACCGGATATGGAAGGTGTTTTTTTACTGAAAAGTCCGGCCGATATCCAAAAAATTCGTGCCGCCTTGGGCAATTTATCGGTCCGGCGCATATTAATTGTCGGCGGTACACCGGTCGGACTTCAAGCCGCCGAAGCATTGGCCCGGCGTGGCCTTGCTGTGACGCTCCTGGAAAAATCCAATCATGTGCTGGCGGCGCTGGATCCGGATATGGCCAGAGTTGTGGAAGGCCATCTTGTCCAAAAAGGGATCAATCTGCGCTTAAGCCGCCAGGCCAGACGTGTTGAGAGAACAGGCGGCTATATCATGACCACACTGGATGATGACTCAACATTGGACAGCGACCTGGTTATCCTGGCCTGCGGACTCAAGCCGGACATCTCATTGGCTGTTGCCGCCGGTTTGAAAAGCGGTCCCTTTGGAACCCTGCAGACAACCGCCGGCGGGCAAACATCCGACAAAAGAATTTTTGCCGCCGGAGCGCTGGCGGCGGACATTGACCTGATCAGCAACAAGGCGGTCTGGGCACCGACGCCGTCTTCGGTCATTCATCAGGCGCGCCGCGTAGCGGATCAGCTGAACGACTTCAAAGCGGATGTCCGGCCGGCACTGGCCATCACAAATCTCGAACTGCCCGGATTGGAGGCCGGAGCGGTAGGGGTCAGTGAAAATGAACTGATCGCGCTTCGGATTGAGTACAATCGGACATACACCATGATTCCCGGTAACGAAGGTCAACCGTTTCTGATTGTTAAAATCCTCTGGTCCCGACAAAATCGTCACCTGCTGGGAGCGCAGCTGGTCAGCGACGGTTCCTCCTCTGAGCGTCTGGCTCAGTTGGCGTTGGCAATCCAGGCCCGGCAGACCGTCGACGATCTTTCCCGTTTGGATCTGCCTCATGAATCGTCACGACCCGGTCGACGCAACTGGTTGCTTCAGGCAGGCTTGCTGGCTCAGAACCAGCTTCGCGGGCTTTGTCGGGAATTCTCGATTTATGATTTGGCCTCCCTGGACACCTCCAGAGTGATTTTGGTTGATGTCCGAAGCCGGGAAGAATTCCTGCGCGGAACCATCCCGGGTGCCATCAACCTGCCCCTCGCCGATCTGGTCGTTTCTCTGCAGGAAGGGAAAATCAATCTGCCGCCGGACAAGCCGATCTATTTGTTTTCCGATTCCGGCAGGCAGGGCTATCTGGCGTCTCGCCAGTTGATGCTTTCGGGACGCAAAGACGTATTCAACCTGGCCGGGGGTTATTGGCTTTACTCGAGAGCAATCAGTCAGCCATCCGGTTAATGAAAGGGATTCAGGACCAGGCAAGCTGAATATTATCCAGATACAAAGAGCCTTTGCCGCGTTTGTCTTCCAAAAGGAAAACCAACCGGTGAATGCTCTTTTTTTCAGTTTCGGTCAACGACTTCAGCGAAAACGCCAACCTTTGCCAACGCAAGGCAGGTGGAATCGACAATCGATCGTCCAGCAAAAATAGTTCAGCCACATCCTGGCCGGCAGCGGCCAGCAGGCTCATGGACTTGAATTGCTGGTCGGGGTTAAAGACATCGATCGCCAAAGTATCATAAGCCGACAAATCCAGAGGCGGAAATTGCGAGTCATAACCCAGCATCGGTTCCAGAGAAAACTCCGTTGTATCGGCCTGCTTATACTCAAAAAAGAGCGCCCCGTCGCCTTGACTTTTGTTGACCGGTTCAACAGTCAGCCGTCCTTCTCCCCGTTCCACCCGCCAGGCCGGATGCCAGCCGGTTTGCTCGGGGTGGGCAAAATTGGGACAACACCACAGCTTGAGGTCCTCACAATGCAGCCATTCCATCGGCGGACTGAGACGTGATGGAATCCGGTCGGAACGAAACGGAATGACCGCCAAATGATCCTTGCTCATCAAGTTGGCAAATTGGTTGAGATCGGCATGGGCATAACTGACAGCCTGGGGATCGGTGATCTGATCGTGCCAGACAAGAACCTTGATTCCGTAAAGAAGACGAGCCTGGGCTTCGTGAAAAATCCGGTCGGGACCGCAGATTTTGAACCCACGGACACGGGAAGAATTGTCGGGCAAGTACAACCCGTCAATAAGATTGTCGAAGCTGATCATCAGCTTGCCACCGATGATTTCGATATCGGCGCATTCCGGTGCCGAGGCAGGTGCCTTGCGTTGATAAAGCAGGCCCAGGGCAACCGTCTTAAGATTCTGACCGATCACCATCTTGGCGGTCGGATGGGAGGGCCCGGACCATTCCGGCAAGCCCTGGCCGTAGTCAAGAGGCAGATGGTATGTCGGGATCAACGCGGTCGGCACTTTAAGGCTGTGATGGCAGGCCGCAAGCATCTCATTGAATATGGCAAGCCGGTCAAATCCGTAATGGCCGAAAAAATGTGGTTTCAGTTGAGCAATCAGAAAGCCGGGGCCTCGTCCGCCGGGCGCGCGAAAGATTGTCTGCCAATCGGAAACCAACGCATGCAGCGCAGCTTGATAATAATCGGGATATTGATAATCACTTTCACCGTGATGCCAAAGAACGCCTCGAATGCCCAGACCGGCTAAAGGAGCGATCTTGCTATTGAAGAGAGCCGCCGGTTGATGACGGGCACCCTGACTGCCGCCGGTCATATTCCAGGTCTGCTCGTCTCGATGGTAACCAAGTTTTTCAATGTGCTGGCGAATGGCCGACTGACCGTCGGCCGACCGGCGACTGATCCAGGCATGAATATGGGTTCCCCCAAGAGCCGTCTCCAGAATGGCAACCGGCAATTTCAGATCCAGTTGCAATTCACGGGCAAAGGAATAGGCAATAGCTGACACCGAAGCCGCCAATTCGGTCTGGTCACCGTAGATCCAGCGGGCTTCGGCCAAATCATCATGAGGATGGAAATCGTAAACCGCATTTTTGCCGGTCAAACCGTCCGGCGACTGGGTCAGAATCCGTATATTATGCATATTGGTTATACCGGCAAGCTGCTCGGGTTTGCAACATGCAGCCAACGGCATTTGCATATTGGACTGCCCGGCTGCCACCCAGACCTCACCCAAAAGCAAATCAACAAATTTGACCGCTTCCTTACCGGATTCAATGGTCAAAGTAAGCGGATCAAAAGAACCATCCAGAGGAGGAATATCGAGAGCAAACCGGCCGTCCTCGTCACAGGTCGTCCGCCCGGTAAAAATTCGTCCGTATTGACTGTCCAGAGGCGAAACCGAACGACCGTCAGCCGGTTCACGATCCAAGGAAAACAAAACAACCGACCCGGGAACTCCGCGGCCGCGCACCTGATTGGACACCTGTTGCTGCAGGATCATGCCGGAACTGTAAAACGAAGGGAGCCAAAGCTGCTTGCGCATGATGCACTCCTTTCCGGTCTCCGGGGAAAAATAAGCTAACTCAAAACGCCGGTCAATTTTAATTGGCTGCGAACATCCATGATTATAACCTCTATCATGAGAAATGGCAATTTAACGCTGTCGGAAGGCGCCTGAGCGCGGCAACGGGCTCTTCAATCCACCGGAACCGTCGGCAATCAATAATTTGGTGCGTGTGATCGCCGTATCAGCGGCCGCCAGCGGGTTGAGCCCTCCCAAGCGAACCAGCGCGTCAAGGAAAAGCTTCGGCCGGAGATTGGATTTGCTCCCGGCTTTAACCTGAATGAACAGTCGGTCAAGCGATTCATCATACATATCCATGAGAAGAGGGCGAATATCAACGGTAACCATATTGCCTTTCTGATTCTTTTCCACCAACCAGGGCTGACCCTGAGGCAGGCCGGCGATCCGCTTCGCCGCAGCGGAAATGCCCTGCCCTTCAAGCAAATATTCGGCAGCCTGAATAAGACTCATCAGACTGGGATCTTTGGCCGAAACCACTCCGCCGGTCAGTACTGTAAGACCGGACGGCAAAAATAAATTCAATTGATCGACAGCCGACTGTGGATCGATCGGTTCCAGCATGGTCAGATCGACATAATCGTCCTCGGTAGCCAGACCGACACCCAGTGGAAGGGCAAAGGTTAATTGTGGGCGCGGGTTGAAACCGCGGGTATAGGCAATGGGAAGCGCAGCCCGGCGAACGGAACGTTCAAAAGTACGCATCAGATCCAGATGAGCCAACCAGACCGGCGGACCGGATCGGGCAAAGCGCATGCGGATGACTGTTGTCTTTTCGGCCTCTTTGTTTTTGCCGACCGAAACAGATATCTCACCGGCCAATACAAATCCCCCCTTCGAAGCTTTCGGCCCCGCAAAAGCTGCAGGCATCACGGCACTGAGGGGTTGTTTGCGCCAGTTGGGCTCGACGATACTCAGACAGCAAATAAGACTGCGAAACGCCGATGTCAATATGTGACCAGGGGAATATCTCATCTTCGGAACGTTCGCGAACAGTATAAAAATCCGGATCCAGGCCGGCAGCTTGCAGAGCTTCAATCCATATCCGCATTTGGAAATGTTCCTGCCAGGCGTCAAATCGGGCACCCCGCTGCCAGGCAGCAAGAATGACCGGACCGAGCCGTCGGTCGCCGCGGGCGAGAATTGCCTCCAATCGTGATGTATCCGTATCGTGCCACTGATATTTAACCGAGCGGCTGCGCAGCAATGTACGCAGCCGGCGGATGCGCTCGTCAAGCTGCTGCGGCGTGGCCTGAGCAGCCCACTGAAACGGCGTAAAAGGTTTCGGCACGAACAGAGCCGTACTGACCGTCATCTCCAGACGCCGCGGCCGCCGGCTCTTCGGCAGCTCGTTGTACAGTGCTTCTATTTTTCGGGTCAAATCGGCGATGCCCTCAACGTCGTCCATGGTTTCGGTGGGCAGTCCGAGCATGAAATAGAGCTTGGCACCTTTCCAGCCGCCCAGGAAAGCCAGGCGCATGGCGGTCAGCAAATCATCCTCGGTGATGTTCTTGTTGATCACATCTCGCAGTCGCTGCGTGCCGGCCTCAGGGGCAAAAGTCAGGCCGCTTTTGCGCGTTTTTGATGCTTTTTCCATCAGTTCAAGGGAAAAGGAATCCAGTCGGAGCGAGGGCAAAGACAGACTGGTTTGACGTGGCGTCAAGTGGCAAAGCAGACGATCGGTCAGCTCGGCCAGCTCACTGTAATCGCTGGTCGACAAGGACAGCAAACCCAACTCATCGTAGCCGGTAGCCCGCTCAATGGCCAGAGCTTGATCAACCAAGCGATCCGTACTTTTCTCCCGGACAGGCCGATAGATCATTCCGGCCTGACAGAAACGGCAACCCCGGGGACAACCGCGGAAAAGCTCGAGGAAAATCCGATCATGAACGATTTCAGTGCTCGGGACAATGCCGGCAAGAGGAAAACCAACCCGGTCCAGGTCACGAATAATCCGTTTACGAATGCGGGCCGGCAAACCCGGTTCATTGGGCCGGATGGCGGCTACAGTGCCGTCCGGATGATAAGACACATGGTAAAACGCAGGGACATAAACGCCTTCAATCCGGGCTGCCAGACGTAGAAACTCCCTTCGATTCCGGCTGACCAAGGAACGATTCGCATCATAAAGGTCCAGCAGCTCAGGCAAGACCTCCTCCCCTTCTCCAATAATAACCAGATCAAAAAAATCAGCCATCGGCTCAATATTATAGGTGACCGGGCCACCGGCAATAACCAGCGGATCATCGCTCTTCCGGTCGGCCGATAAAAGCGGGATTCCGCCGAGGTCAAGCATGCTGAGTACATTTGTATAGGACAGCTCATATTGCAGGGTAAAACCGACAAAATCGAACTCCCGCAGCGGCGTATAAGATTCCAGAGAATAAAGCGGCAGGCCGAGAATGCGCATCTGCTCGGCCATATCTATCCAGGGAGCAAAACAGCGTTCACACCAGGTGTCTTGCCGTTTGTTGAGCAAATCGTAAAGGATTTGCAAAGCCAGGTTTGACATGCCGATCTCGTACGTATCGGGAAAACAAAACGCAAACCGGATCCGGATCTGATCGTCCGCCGACAGGTCCTTATGCACACTGCCCCATTCTCCGCCCACATAGCGGGCCGGTTTGATAACCGATTGAAGAACATGTCGCGGAACATTGACGGTGGACATCGAACCCTAATCTCCTCGGTTCAGGCGTGCCTCAAGCTCGGCTCTGCGTTGCTCAAAACCCGGCTTGCCCAATAAAGCAAACATATTCGTTTTATAATCTTCGACGCCGGGTTGATTAAACGGATTGACCGCCAGCAAATAGCCGCTGATCGCGCAGGCTTTTTCAAAGAAGTACACCAGCTGGCCAAAATAATAGGCCGACATTTCAGGGATGGTGATCTGCAGATTGGGCACGCCGCCATCCAGATGAGCCAAGACGGTTCCCTGGCAAGCCTTGTGGTTGACGGTCTGCATATCAAGGCCGGCAAGGAAATTGAGTCCGTCCGTATCGGCCGGATCATTTGGAATAATGACCTCCCGCCTGGCCTTTTCCACCAGAAGAACCGTTTCAAACAAGATGCGGCTGCCATCCTGAATATACTGACCCATGGAATGAAGATCGGCTGTATTGTCGACGCCGGCAGGGAAAACGCCACGACCGTCTTTGCCTTCGCTCTCGCCATAGAGCTGCTTCCACCACTCCGTGAAATAGTGAAGTCCGGGCTCGTAGTTGGCCATGATTTCAATTTGATAACCTTTGCGCAGCAAAATATTACGCCAGGCTGCATAAGCATAGCAAGGATTTTGCTCCGGGTCGACGGTTCGGTAGGCCTGCATCCCGTGGCGGGCGCCGCGCATCATGGCTTGAATATCAATACCGGCGGCTGCGATCGGCAGCAGGCCGACAGGGGTCAGCACAGAATAACGGCCGCCAATATCATCCGGTATCACAAAGGTTTCGTAGCCTTCACGATCGGCCAGCATCTTCAACGCGCCGCGTATCCGGTCGGTGGTGACAAAAATGCGTTGCCGGGCACCTTCACGGCCGTAGCGTTCCTCCATCCACGCTTTGAAGATCCGAAATACAATGGCAGGTTCGGTGGTGGTTCCGGATTTGGAAATGACATTGACCGCGACCTGATGGTTTTCCAGCAGATCAAATAAATCAGCAAGATAGGTTGAGCTGATATTATTACCGGCAAAAACCACCATCGGATGTTTGCGGTTGCGTTTGCCCAAAGCGGCGTTAAATGAATGGGTCAGCATTTCAATGGCCGCACGGGCACCCAGATAGGACCCGCCGATACCGATCACGACCAAAATATCCGCATTTTTTCGAATGTAGGCCGCGGCCTTGCGAATGCGGGCAAACTCATCCCGGTCGTAAAGACGCGGCAGTTCCAGCCAACCGAGAAAATCGCTGCCCGGCCCGGTTTTTTGCATCAACATCTTGTGCGCCAGTTGCAACTGGGGACGGATCTGGTCAATTTCTTCTTCACTGACAAAAGAACACGCATTTGAAGCATCGAATTTTAACATAAAATAACCTCCGGCATTTGAATCGATTCAGTATAAATCATTGACGCGGCACTTGTCCAGCAACACCGGCCGGCCGGTGGACAAGTCGAAACAGACCGCCCACGAACCCGGTAAAAGCTCCCTGGATTTCAGGAATCGGCTCACATCAAAAGAGAGCAGATCGATGCGCAGACGACCGGATCGGCGGTATCGATTTTTGAAATGCTGCTGCGCATGAAGTCTGGTTTTTTGCTTCCATTCATTGTCGGAGACGGCAAACCCGAGGATTTCCGGCTGATCCTTTTGTCCACTCAACTGGTAGTCCAACCGGAACAAGTCGAGAATCATTTCGCCGGTGGATCCCGTAATAAGCTCAGGTTCGGACGCCCGGATATACGAGATCAGCAAAAGAGCCCGGTCGGCCGGACTTAGCGGCCGTTCCAGCCAGCCATGATCGACAGCCCATTGAGCCAGATCACGCCAAAAAAGCCAGCCTCTGCCTCGACGATCGGCAAAAAAATACAGTGAATGACGATAAAAATTACTGTTGCTGTAGCTGTCCAGCAATTGAGCGATGTTTTTCAGCAAAATCAAATCCGTAAAACTCAGACCGTCTGAGGCCAGAATTTCATAAGGCGGCTCATCCTGCCAGAGGAATCCGCGCGACCGGGCTTGGTCGACCATCGGGCTGCCGGGCAGTACTTTAAGGAGGCCCAATTGAAAATGGTCGGATTCCAAGGCCCAGACAAAATCAAAAGACCGTCCAAAGTCATCAAGGGTTTCTCCGGGCAGACCGGCAATCAGATCCAAATGGAGATGGACCCGTCCGCCTTGGCGCAGGGCTTTGACCTGGCGGGCAAGCCGATTGAGGTTGGTCTTTCGGTTGACCGCCGCAAGAACATCCGGATGGATGCTTTGGACACCGATTTCCAGCTGAATCAATCCTGGCGGCGCCTGATTCAAGAGTTCGACGGACCGATCATCCAGCAGATCACCCGCCACCTCAAAATGGAAATTGGTTTTCCCCCGTCCGGCATCTCCCTCGATGATATGCTTCCAGATCGCATAGGCTCTTGCCGGATCGGCATTAAAAGTGCGATCCACAAACTTGACCTGCCTCAGATCGGCCTCCAAAAATTGATCGAGCTCGGCAAGCGTCTGATCCAGCGGTCGATACCGAACCCTTCGGTCCAAAGCCGACAAGCAGTAGCTGCAGCTGAAAGGACAGCCGCGGGAGCTCTCATAATAAAGAATCCGGCCGGCATTTTCAGCCAGTGTTTGCTGATTGTAAGGAAAGGGCCAAGCATCACCGGCAAGTAACGGCCCCTCCGGATTGTGATGAATCCGGTCGTGCTGCGGATCACGCCAGCTCAGGCCGGGAACCGAATCCAATTTCCCGGTCGTCCCGGTTGCCAGCACATCCAGCAACACGGAAAATGCCTCCTCGCCCTCACCGCGGATAATCAAATCGACGGACGGTTCCTGATGAAGAAGCTCCTCCGCCCGCTGGGCCGCCTCCGGTCCGCCCCAGATAATCAGGCTGTCCGGCAACAACTTTTTCAGATCACGGCTCAGGCGGCGAATCAAGGTAATATTCCAGATATAACACGAGAAGGCGTAAACAGGCGCGCTGTATCGGTAAAGCGTTTGCAGAACGGACAGTGGCTGGTCGTTGATCGTGGCCTCTGTCAGGATCAACTGTTGCTCCGGTCTTCTGGCCCGGTGGTAGGCAAGCAAACTGCGCAAAGCCAAGTTGGTATGAACATAACGGGTGTTCAGCCCGCACAGGACAACCGGCTGCTTAGCCGTCATTGTTTTTTCCTCCGTCATGTTCCGGCGTATCACCCGACAAATTTTCGTTTTTTTCGATTGCGGAAACCGAGTCAACGGCCTGGGAGTCTGCGGTATGGTTCTTCCGACGGACCAAACGACGCAGAATCTGCTCAACGATAAAAAGGATCACGAGCAAGACTGCCAAAACCACCGCGACAATGATCATGATGGTGAAAATTTCGGTCATACGGGATAGATTAAACATCAAAAAGAAGCCTCCGGGTCCAATGATTTATATCAAGATCAGCAACTCCCTGAGTATCTTGAGGGCAACAGCCGTCGAAATGCCGCCGGTGTCGTAAGGAGGAGAAAGCTCCACCAGATCGGCGGCCACAATTTGCAGGCCGGATAACTGCAGCAAAGAATCCAGCAAGGTTTGAAAAGACAAGCCGCCGGGCTCAGGGGTTCCGGTTCCGGGGAAAACAGAAGGGTCCAGAACATCCAGATCAATACTGAGATAAACCGGCCGGCCGCCGATAGCCGAAACGGCATCCGCAAGACTGCCGCAGTCAAAGGTTCGCATCGCAACATGCCCATCACGGGCAAAAGCAAATTCTTCCACGGTTCCGGAACGAATACCGAATTGCCAGATCCGGCCGTCACCCAGTTCATCCCAGATTCGGCGCATGACGGTTGCGTGGGACAATGTTTCCCCCAAATATTCCTCACGAAGATCGGCATGAGCATCGAAATGGAGGACACACAGCTGGGGAAACTGCAGGTGACAGGCGGTAACCGCCGGCAGGGAGACCAGATGTTCGCCGCCGATCATGACCGGTTTTTTCCCATCAGTCAAAATTTGCCGAACCGTGGACCGGATCTTGGCGAGAGATGGCGCCCGACCACCCATCGGCAATTCAAGATCGCCGATGTCGCAGACCTTGCCGGTCACAAGCTCCTTGTTCTGGTAAGGACTGAAGGTTTCCAGACTCAGCGAATCCAGACGCATGGCAGCCGGCCCAAAACGGGAGCCGGGGCGAAACGATGCGGTACCATCCCAGGGAGCACCGAAGAGTATCACTTCGGCCTCTTGATAATCAGCAGCACAAGCCATGAACCGAAACCCCAGCGTTGAAAAATCCGGGAAATTGTCATGATGTGAGATTTTTTGCTGATCCTGATCGATCACGTGATCCCTCCTCGGCGGTTTTTTTTGATTATTTTATTATAGCATTCTCCACATCAGGTTGCGAAAAAGTTTGGTTCAGACGCAGGATGAATATTCTTTTGCTTCTTTCCTGTCCGGATAATGAATTTTGTTGTACAATACATTACGGTACCAAAAAGGAGAGGTTGTCTTGATCGCCAAGCCCAAAAAAGTCAATAGATTGTTATTCCTGCTTCTGGTATGTGCATTGGCCTCTTGCCCGTCTATCATGTCTGTTGGCTGCTCGCTTATACCTGAAAACATGAATCCCACCCTGCCGGCGGGAACAACGCAGAGCGTGCCGACAAATCCGGTTGTGGTCCCCGGACCGTTGCTCATTACCGAAATCATGAGCCGAAACACGGCCACACTGCAGACAATCGACGGTCTGACGCCCGATTGGATTGAGCTTTACAATTCCGGCTCCCGGCCGATCGATTTAACCGGTTACCAATTGTCCGACCAAGTAAGAAAGCCGAATAAATGGACTTTCCCATCGGTCATTTTGGAGCCCGGCGAATATCTGATTGTCTATTGCTCCGGTCTCGAGCCCACTCCGGAAAAAATCGCTGCCGGTGAAATACACGCCAATTTCCGTTTGAATAATGAAGGCGAGGATCTGTTTTTGACATCACATGTCGGCGAATTGCTGGCCATGGTGGTGATACCTCCCTTGCCGCCTGACATTTCCTTCGGTCTGCCCCCCGACTCCCGATCCCCCCTCGATCAATATTTATTTTTCGGCGAGGCCACACCCGGCGGGCCAAACGGCGCGGATGGCAAGCTTTCCGCGCAAGAAGCAATCCTTCGCCCGGAATACGATCTGGTTGTTAACGAATACATGACCCGCAACCTTTCCTGGCCGGATGCCCAGGGCAATCTGCCGGACTGGGTTGAGATCTTAAATACCGGCAATGAAGACGTCAACCTGCTCGGCTTTCGCTTATCGGACAATCCGGAACGACCGGATAAATGGACGTTTCCCGATGTCACCATCCGGGCCGGAGAGCTGCTGGTTGTTTGGCTGTCCGGCCGGGAAACCGTCTATGACCCATCCGAGCCCATGTCGCTGCAAGCACCCTTCAAGCTCGGTCGAAATGATACACATCTATTGCTGACCGATCCCAACGGCCATACGGTTTTCAAACAGCCCCTCGAATATCTCCCGGACAACATGTCCCTGGGACGTTCTCCGGACGATCTTGAAACCTGGCTTTACTTCCCGATGGCCACACCGGGCAGCGCGAATACTACAGCCGGCTTTGCCGAAATCAGCGGTGCAATGACCCTCAAAAACCGAAATATCTGGATTAATGAGGTCATGGCCCTGGATGACACAATCACGACACAGGGCAAAATCTCACAAGCCGACTGGATCGAACTTTGCAACGGCAGCGATCAGCCGATTAATCTTCTGGGCTACGGTTTGTCGGATCAGAATAGCAATCCTTTCTTGATGACACTGGACGATATCACACTCGCCCCCGGTCAATTTCTGGTTGTTGAACCCACTTCTTTCGGCATCTCGACCGGCGGTGAAACCTTATATCTGACCGGGCCGGATCGACAGCCGATCGATCGATTTGAAACCGGCTTGCTGATCAATGGCGTCAGCTGCGGCCGTGGCAACAGCGGCGGAGAAGAACCGGCCGACACCCGGTTCTACTATCCGCAACCGACACCCGGCAGAGCCAACTCGACTCGCCCCAAACTGGCCTACGCCCTCGCACCGACCATCGAAGTTAAACAAGTCACGGATGGATCACCATCCGATTCGATTTATTTTGATCAGCCGGTTCTGGTTACCATCAAAAACCCCCATCCCGATGCCGACATTCGCTATACTCTGGACGGCAGCCAGCCAACAACCTCTTCACCCCTTTATTCGGAGCCGATTCTCATCGACAGAACCACTGTAATCCGTTGTCGTGCCGAAAGGCCCGATTATTTGCCCAGTCGCGACGTCTCCCGGTTTTTGTTGACCGGCGTCCGGCACGATTTGCCGGTGGTCAGTATTAATGTCAACCCGTCGGATTTCACCGGTTCGAGCGGTGTTTGGACGGATTACAACCGTGACCATGAAGCGCCGATCAGCTTTACATTTTATGAAGCCGACGGCACAAAAGGCACCAGTTTTTCGGCCGGTGTCGCGCTCCACGGCTCTTTTAGCCGCAAAGAACTACAAAAATCCCTGGAGATTAAATTACGCGCCGCCTATGGTGACCGTCAGGTCATCTACCCTTTTTTCCCCGGAAACGATGTATCAACCTTTAAGCGGCTGGTTCTGCGCACTTCCGGTCAGGACTGGCGGGTCTCCAAGCTGCGGGACGCCTTTGCGGCGGCGGTTGTCAAAGGCGAGCTGGCCGCGGATTACATGGACTGGCGGCATTGTGTCCTTTACGTCAATGGTGAGTACTACGGACTTTACGAACTTCGCGAAAAGGTCGACGCCTTTTATGCGGCCGCACATCACGGAGTCGATCCGGACAATCTCGATATCATCAAAGGCGACAGCATTGTTCTGGCCGGCGATAAGGCTGAATACAGAGCGCTGCTGGCTTATGCCAGAAACCACGATCTGCGCGACGACGAACCGTACCGGCGGGTTCTCGCCCAAATCGATGAAGACAGTCTGATCGACTGGATCATCGCGGAGTCCTTTTTCGGCAATCTGGACAGCGGCAATAAGAAGGTCTGGCGTGAACGGACCGAGGGTGGCGAATGGCGTTGGATTTTATTTGATTTGGACTGGATATTATATCCTGACACATATAAAGTCAACGCCCTGCAGGAGGATCTGCTGCATCCCAGCGGACATGGGTGGCAACGGTACTTTTCCACCACACTCCAGGTCGGGCTGATGAAGAATCCGGCGTTCAAAGAGCGTTTTATCCGGCGCTATGCCGAATTAATGAACACCATCTTTGTCACCGACCGGATGCTGGACATTCTTGATGAAATGACCGAGCAGATCAGAGGTGAAATGCCTCGGCAAATCGCTCGCTGGGGCCGGCCGACCTCGGTTGAGAACTGGGAGAGAAACGTCGCTGTTTTACGCAGGATCACCGGCGAAAAACGCGGAGTGATGCAGGGTTTTTTGCGGAACACTTTTAATCTCTCAGCTGAGCAAATGCGAGAATTATTTCCGGGTGAATTCGAGTGAATTGGCGTCATGAAATTAAATTTATGCTGGATGAGGCTGCATTTCACCGTCTCTATTTCGGCTTGAAACCGATCATGTATCAAGACCGGCACGCTGTTTCCGCCGACCCGGCCGGATTCCCGGCTTACCGCATCAGGAGCCTTTATTTCGACGATATCGGCCGCAAAGGGGTTTTTGACAAGCTGGCCGGGAACAATCCCCGGCACAAATTCCGGATCCGGATTTATCAAGGAAGCCCCAAGTATATCCGTCTGGAAAAAAAGATAAAATCCGGCAACATGACCCAAAAAAGAAGTTGCCGCTTGAATCGCGAGCAGACCGATCGGCTCCTTGCCGGTGATTGGTCCTCGCTGCATGATGACGCACTGGAATTGTTGCGAAAAACCCCCGACCGCGCCCGCCGGCAACAACTGCATTTATTGTTGTAGTTCTACGCCGAAAATCGTACACAACTGTTGACACCACATCTTCTGGTCGATTATCAGCGCGTCCCGTTGATTTTTCCGGCGGGCAATGTCCGGATCACCTTCGACCGTTTCTTGTCCACCGGCCTTTACCGTAAAGATTTGTGGGATTCCAACTCGGCACTGCACCCGGTTTTCGACGACGGCCAACTGATTATGGAGGTTAAATATGATCGGTTTTTGCCGGATTTCATCCGGTCTGCCATCCGGTATCCGGGGCTCAGCCCTTTCGCGGTAAGCAAATATGTCCAGTGCGCCGGCATCTGTCGCCGGCAATCCTGGGAGGACCAGGTTTAATGCATACATGTTGAATTGAGGAGGAAACAATTATGCGCAAGGCCCTGCTTGATCTTTTGGAAGTCAACATCAATGCTCCACTGACCCGCGAGCGTATCATAACCACCCTTGCGGTCTCTATGGTGATGGGTATCCTGATTCTATTGATTTACCGGATCACCTATCGGGGTGTCCTGTTCAATCGCAGCTTTGGCACGGCGCTGTTGATGGTTTCGCTGGTCACATCGTTAATTATCATGCCGATCAGCTCCAACATCGTCCTTTCGCTGGGTATGGTAGGCGCCCTGTCCATTGTTCGTTTCCGAACGGCATTGAAAGATCCGATGGATATTGTCTTCATGTTCTGGGCGATCGCCGCCGGCCTGACCACTGGCGCCGGATTTTTCGAATTGGCCATTTTGGGCTGTCTGATTCTGGCTGTGATCATGTTGCTGGTCACCGCAGTGCAGACCAAAGGCGTGCGTAAGCCCTATTTGGTGGTCATCCGTTATACGGATCAGTACCAAGGCGACTTTGACAGACTGTTGCCCAAATACCACCTCAAGAGCAAAACAGTGACCGACCACAGTTACGAGTTGGTCGTCGAAGTGAAGTTGCGTGGCCGTGATACGCAGTTTATTGATAAATTACAGAAAAGTGAAGGTATTCTGTCGGCATCCCTTGTCCGTTACAGCGGCGACTACAACTAAGATGGTTGTTTCAGAGCTGCCGATCCGGGCTTGCTCTTTTAAAATTAAATCTGCTAAGGAGAGAAAAAAATGAAAGAAACCAGACCCTATGTATCCTGGGAACAAATCGGCAGTTTTATGGAGGATGCGTTCGTTGCATATGGCGTTCCGCGTGAGGACGCAAAGATTTGCGCGGATGTTTTGATGGAGAGCGACCGTCAGGGCATTGAAAGCCATGGTTGCAATCGTTTTAAACCCATCTACATCGATCGTATCAAAGCCGGAATACTGAATCCCGTTACGAAGTATGAAATCATCAAGGAGACCCCGACTACGTTGGTCGTGGACGCGCACAACGGCATGGGCATGGTTGCAAGTCACAAAGCCATGGAAACCATAATCGAAAAGGCCAAAACATACGGCATGGCCGCCGCCGCCATTCGCAACTCCTCTCATTACGGCATAGCCGGATATTGGGCAGCCATGGCTGTGAATGCCGGCATGATCGGCATCACGGGTACAAACGCCCGTCCCTCCATCGCTCCCACTTTCGGCGTTGAAAACATGCTGGGAACCAATCCCCTTACCATCGGTCTTCCGACGGACGAGGAGTTCCCCTTTATGCTGGACTGCGCCACAAGCATCAGCCAAAGGGGGAAAATCGAGTATTACGCGCGCAGCGGCATGGACACGCCTGCCGGCATGGTCATCGCGCGGGACGGAACCGCGCTTACCGACAGTCCCGAAATCCTGAAGCGGCTGACCGACGGAACCGCCGCCCTTGCGCCTCTCGGCGGCATAGGCGACGAACTTGCCGGCTATAAGGGATATGGATACGCCACTGTTGTAGAGATCCTGTCAGCCGCCCTTGCTGCAGGCAGGTTTCTCAAAGCACTCACGAACAAAGACGATCAGGGCAACCCGAAGCCGTATGAGCTCGGCCACTTCTTCATCGTCGTGAATCCCGAGGCCTTCTCCGGGCTCGACACATTCAAGAAGATTGCCGGCGATATCCTGAGGGAACTGAGGGCATCCGAAAAAGCGCCGGGTCATGATCACATCTATACGGCAGGCGAAAAAGAGTGGCTGGTCCGGCAGGATCGCAAGGACAAGGGCGTTCCCATCGGAAAAGCTGTTCAAGAGGAGCTTATCGCTGTCCGCAATGAGAAAAACCTGCCCTATAAGTTCCCGTTTGAGCATCCTCTACCAGATCGCCGCCAAGGCCTGTGAAAGCAGCACCATACAGATAAGCGCAAATGGATAGGTTGCTGCGTAAGAAGCGGCCACGTCCTCGGTCTTGCTCGTAGTAATCAATGCACCCAACGCCGGCGTTGAGGTCATGCCGCCGCAGATCAAACCGAGAGTGGTCAATGTATCCAACTTAAATAGCAGTCGTGCCACCAGACAAGCCAGCAGCATCGGTAACAAAGTGATCAAGATGCCCGCAAAGAAAAGCTTCAAGCCATTCTGCCGCAACACCTCCAGAAAACCCGCTCCGGCATCTGTACCGGCGCCCAACAGAAATAGACACAGACCAAACTCTCTCATCGTTTTCAGTGTATGTTGCGGTATGCGAATATTGATGTTGCCGATTCTCGAAAAATGCCCAATAATCAATCCGGAAAACAAGGGGCCACCGGCCGTACCAAAGCTGAACGACATGCCGCCCGGCAGCGGAATCCTTATGCCTCCCAAAAGAAGGCCAATCGCCAGCGCAACAGAAAAAATCAATAGGCCAGATGTTTCCAGCGTCTTTAGCGGACGTTCCGGCGGCGCTTCCTCCGTGCCATGCAGACTGATTTTCAAGGCCTCCGCTTCCTGTGCGATATCCGTCCTCAAAATGCGCGGGAGCAGCTGCACAAAGAGAACCACTCCGACCACACCAAACGGGTAGGCGATACCATACCCCACAGAAGCCAACGAATCACCTGTCGCTTCCAACGCAGCCGCCAGCCCGGGCGTTGAGGTCAACGCGCCAGTAAACACACCAATCGCCAGCGCCGCCGGAATTTTTAACAATTTTCCTATCAGCAATGTGAACACGGATGCCGACAATACGATCATGATTCCCAGCGCCATATAGACATATACTTTTTTCTTCAGATTCCGAAAAAATACCGGGCCTGCAATCAGACCGACTGCACCAACAAACAACGCTAGACCCAGATTACGGACAATCACCGGGATCTCCACGCCGAAATGCCCAAATACAAGGGCCACCAGTAGCACCCCGGAGGTACCGAGGTTCAAACCCTTTATGCTGAGGCTACCCAACAGATAACCCAGAGCTGCGATGATGAAAATATAAACAATTGTGGACATGGTTCATGCTTCCTTGCCTTTGTGTGTCGCCCGAATGGCATCCAATCCCGCCCAGACGGGTTCTCCCGTATACGTAAGAATGGGCTCTGCGCCGGATAGGGCGCGTATGGCACCCATCGCCAGCGCCTCCATCTCAAACTCGCCGGGCATGATGCTGATTGGCGCAATATATTGCACTCTGCGCACAATACCGTCTATGAATTCCTGTGAATGTGCAATTCCGCCGGTAAGCAAAATAGCATTCACCTCGCCCGAAAGCACGGTCGCATAAGCTCCAATGGATTTTGCAA
>JAAYPL010000052.1 GCA_012519875.1 Clostridiaceae bacterium
CATCCTGTCCCTCCATGAGCCGCGGCCGCTATGCCTACGACTACTGCGACACCGGCCACATCACACCGCTGGCACCCATGTACACCCTCGGCAGCGATTTCCGCCCTTCCCCCGATCATGCCGGCGGCCTCCGGTATCACGGCATGTCACCGATTCTCAGCAAACTCTACCATGACGGATATCTCGATGAGGCACGCGCCGTCACCCAGACCAGTGTTTTTGAAGCCGCGGCCCTGTTTGCCAAGCACGAAACCATCTTGGCGGCACCTGAATCCAGTCATGCCATTCGGGCGGCCATCGACGAAGCGCTTAAATGCAAGGAAACAGGGGAAGCCAAAACCATCCTTTTCGGTTTGACCGGCACCGGTTACTTCGATCTGTCGGCTTACACGCAATACAGAGAGGGCAAAATGACCGACTACATCCCCTCCGACGAAGATCTGGAAAAAGGTTTTGCCTCCTTGCCGAAAATTCCCGGTATCCAAGACTGATTTTCCCCACAAAAAGACCGTCTCGATTTGCCATTCAGATCGAGACGGTTTTTGCTTGCCAAAAATAAAAAGCCCCGCCGGACTTTTGATCAGACGTTCCCTGTTTCCACTCCTTGCGTCATTTTCTTCCTGTGGTGCTTGACAATCAGGTCGGCCAAGGTTATCCGATCAATGATCAGGCTGACAGCATCGTCGATCTCCTGCCAGACGTCCAGCGTGGCGCAGGTATCGGCATGAGGGCAGCGATTGGGAGCATCTTCCAGACAGGCAACCGGAACCAGACTGCCTTCAATCTGACGCAGGATCGCACCAACCGTCAGCTCCTTCGGATCTTTGGCCAAGCGGTATCCTCCCTGCGCTCCCCGGCTGCTTTTGACAAAACCTGCCCGGCTCAGGCCCGAAATAATCTGCTCAAGATATTTATCCGATATGCCCTGGCGATTGGCAATGCTTTTGATCGGGATCGGTTTCCCGTCATCATTGCACGCCAAGTCCAGCATCAGCCTCAGGGCATAACGTCCTTTTGTCGATATTTTCATGAGCTCACTCCCCTGACTTCTGAAAGTATAGCAAAACCCATCATGATTGATCAAACGATAATGTTGACAAATATCGCTCTCCGGTGTCGGGAAAAATAACAACAATAGTCTTGCCGGCCGCTTCCGGTCGCCGGGCGATTTCGGCTGCGGCCCAGAGTGCCGCGCCGGAAGAAATGCCAAGCAAGAGGCCCTCACTACCGGCAATTTCACGACTCGTGGCAATGGCATCATCGTTCGAGACCGTGATGACTTCGTCGTAAATTTCGGTATTCAGCACCTGGGGAACAAATCCCGCCCCGATACCTTGTATTTGATGTGAACCCCCTTTGTTTTCGGACAAAACAGGTGAATCGGCCGGCTCAACCGCAACGATCCTCAGAGCGGGATTCAGAGCTTTTAAGAACTCGCCGGTGCCGGTAATGGTGCCGCCGGTGCCAACGCCCGACACAAAATAATCAAGATTTCCCCCCGTGTCCTTCCAGATTTCCGGACCGGTGGTGGCTCTGTGCGCTGCCGGATTGGCCGGATTGACAAACTGATCGGGCAGAACGGCACCGGGCATTGTCGCAAGCAATTCCTCGGCTTTGGCAATCGCACCTTTCATTCCCTGGACGCCGTCGGTCAGCACCAGTTCGGCGCCGTACGCTTTGAGCAGGTTACGTCGCTCAAGGCTCATGGTATCCGGCATGGTCAGGATGACCCGATAGCCACGGGCAGCCGCCACCGCCGCCAAGCCGATGCCGGTATTGCCGCTGGTCGGTTCAATAATGGTCGATCCCGGACGTAAAAGTCCGCGAACCTCGGCATCTTCAATCATAAATTTGGCAATGCGGTCCTTGGCACTGCCCGCCGGGTTAAAGTATTCCAGTTTGCCGATCAGCTCCGCGTTGAGTTTGTGCTTTCGGGCATAATTACCCAGCTTCACCAGCGGCGTTCCGCCGATCAGTTCTGTCATATCATTATAGATACGCGCCATAAGCACCTCCGTATGCTATTCATATCATACATGTTTTATAGATGATCCGAATCATACCGCCTCCCTTGTTGATTGTCAATTCAACACGCCGGCGGCAAAAACTCCTTTAATCGCCTTTAACACTGCATCATCAATGCAATTACTACTCAAATGAAATGAAAGCTGGTATACTGTTCTGGCTGATTTTACCCGATCAGCCAGGAGGATTTTACATGAACCCGACCCTCGGTGCCGAAGTGGCGCGCCGCAGAACCTTCGCCATCATTTCACACCCGGATGCCGGCAAAACAACAATGACCGAAAAACTGCTGCTTTACGGTGGTGCCATTCATCTGGCCGGTACGGTCAAAGGACGCAAAGCCAGCCGACATGCCACGTCGGATTGGATGGAAATCGAGAAGCAGCGTGGGATCTCGGTTACCTCATCGGCCATGCAGTTTGAATATAACGGTTTTTGCATCAACATTCTGGATACGCCGGGACACCAGGATTTTTCCGAGGACACTTATCGGACGCTGGTCGCCGCCGATGCCGCCGTCATGCTGATTGACGGTGCCAGGGGCGTCGAAACACAGACCATTAAGCTGTTCACGGTCTGCCGTCAACGCCGCATCCCGATTTTTACCTTCATCAACAAAATGGATCGGGCCATCAAAAATCCCTTTGACCTGATGGACGAATTGGAAAAAGTCCTTGGCATCGGGTCGGTGCCCATTAATTGGCCGATCGGCACCGATGGTGATTTTAAAGGCGTTTTCAATCGAAAGCACAATCGTATCGAACTGTTTGACGGCTCAAAAGGCGATCATGGCGCCAGCATGGTCAAGGTCAAGGTTGCCAGCACCGAAGACCCGAAGCTGTCGGAGCTCATCGGGCAAGATTATCAGGAGCGGCTGATGGCCGAAATTGAGCTGCTGGATA
>JAAYPL010000053.1 GCA_012519875.1 Clostridiaceae bacterium
TGAGAAAACCTTTTAACGAGTCCTGTGAGGCTGGAAGGGTTCCATAAATTGTCCGGATGCAAGTGGGAAAACCACATTTGCTTGAGCCGATTTATTGAGTCTTCTGCCTGCGCGGAAGACTCTTTTGTTACAAAGAAAAGGGGGGTGTGGCGATGAAACAAAAAGCTATCCTGATGGATGCCATGATGATGGATCGTGCACTGACACGAATCGCACATGAAGTTGTGGAAAAAAACAAAGGTATTGATAAGCTTTATCTTGTCGGCATCCAGCGGCGAGGTGTCCCGCTGGCCAAACGGATTGCCGAAAAAATTGCCGCAATCGAGGGGAGACGTCCCGAACTTGGCGTCTTGGATATTACCTTTTATCGCGATGACCTGAGCATGTTGGCCGCACATCCGGTGATCAACAGCACATCAATGCCGTTCGCCATTGAAGGTAATAAGATTGTTCTGGTCGATGATGTTCTTTACACCGGAAGAACTTGTAGGGCCGCGATCGAGGCTTTGTTCGACCTTGGCCGGCCGCAGCAGATTCAATTGGCTATCTTAATTGACCGGGGGCATCGGGAGTTGCCTTTCCGGGCGGATTTTATCGGTAAAAATGTCCCTACTGCCAGAAGCGAAGTCGTTCATGTTTTGATTCAGGAGATCGATGGCCTGGATCAGGTTGTGCTTAGCGATGTAAGAGATAAGGGGTGATATCCATATGCAGCTTATCCATAAGGATCTCCTGGGAATCCAGCAATTAACCGTTGATGAAATCAATTTGATTCTGGATACCGCTGAAACGATGAAGATGGTTTTGCAGGCAAACAGCAAAAGAACCGCGCATTTGCAAGGTAAATCCATTGTCACGTTGTTTTATGAAAACAGCACCCGAACGCGACTGTCCTTTGAGATGGCCAGTAAATTCATGAGTGCCGCATCGGCCAACATCGCCACGTCCGGCAGCAGTGTCAACAAAGGTGAGTCTTTGGTGGACACCGCCAGGACGATCGATATGATGTCGACGGATATTCTAATCATGCGGCACGGACAGTCCGGTGCTCCTCATTTGATCGCGCCCCGTGTCAAGGCTTCTGTAATCAATGCCGGCGACGGTATGAACGAGCACCCAACGCAAGCTTTGCTTGATTTTTTTACCATGCGTCAGAAAAAAGGCGGATTTGAGGGTTTGCGCGTGGCTATCATCGGTGACGTCCTGCACAGCCGGGTTGCCCGCAGTAATTTATGGGGCCTGATTAAATTAGGTGCTGAGGTGCGGTTGGCAGCCCCGCCAACCATGATGCCGCTGGGCCTTGCCGAGATGGGTGCTGTTGTCTGCCCCTCTGTTCGGGATGCGGTGCAGGGTGCCGATGTTGTCATGGCGCTCCGGATCCAGCTGGAACGAATGCGTGCAGCCATGTTTCCCTCGATCAGCGAATATGCTCGTTTTTTTGCGCTGGACGATGATGCCCTCCGCAGCGCCAGACCTGACGCCATCATCATGCATCCCGGTCCATGTAATCACGGCGTTGAGATGCCAACGCATATTTATGAAAGCTCGCAATCGGTAATCAATGAACAGGTGACCAACGGAGTGGCTGTTCGCATGGCCATCATGTACCTGTTGCAGGCCAGGAGGAACGTAGGATGAGGATGGTCATCGAAAATGGTCATGTCGTCGACCCGGCAACCGGCTTTAACGGCGTACGTCAGGTGTATATTGAAAATGGCTTAATCAGCGAGGGATTTGAGGGAAATCCGGATCGGATCATCGATGCGACCGGACTGACCGTTTTTCCGGGCCTGATTGATGCACATTGCCATTTGCGTGAACCGGGGCATGAGTATCGTGAAGACATCGTCAGCGGAACAAAAAGTGCGGCTAAGGGAGGTTTTACGACCGTCGCCTGTATGCCGAACACCGTACCGGTCTGCGACCATGCGGCTCTGGTAAGATTCATTAAAGAAAAGAGCGCAAAAGAGGGTTATGCTCGTGTATTGCCGATCGGGGCGCTCAGCAAGGAGCAAAAAGGACTGGAATTGGCGGAAATAGGGCTGATGGCCGCGGAAGGGATCGTTGCTGTTTCGGATGATGGGCGACCGGTTGAGCGGGCTGATATCATGCGAAAAGGGATGCTTTATGCCAGCCATTTTGGACTGACCGTCATTTCGCATTGCGAGGACCTGTCGTTGGCTGAGGGTGGGCACATGAATGAAGGTTTTTGGTCAACGTCATTAGGCCTTCGCGGTATTCCAACGGTATCGGAATCAATGATGGTTGCCCGAGAATGCTTGTTGTCCGAGTATTTAAAATTACCTGTCCATATTGCCCATGTCAGTGCCCGAGCCTCAGTCGATCTGATTCGGGCCGCCAAGGCAAAAGGAGTGCAGGTCAGCGCCGAAACCTGCCCGCATTATTTCACCTTGACCGATCAAGCCTGCCGGGGTTTTGATACCAATGCCAAAATGAATCCGCCACTTCGCGCTCAGGAGGATGTTGACGCTGTTATTCAAGGCCTGCAGGATGGAACCATTGACGTGATTGCCACCGACCATGCGCCTCATCATTTGGACGAAAAGGATCTGGAGTTCGGTTTGGCCAACAATGGCATCGTTGGCTTTGAAACGGCGTTGGCGCTGGGATACACTTTTTTGGTTCGAACCGGCCTTTTGACATTGACGCAATGGCTGGCGACGATGACGATCAATCCGGCCAGACTGCTGCAACCGGATTTGGGCACTCTGATGCCCGGCCGGCCGGCGGATCTTGTCTTAGTGGATCTGGAAAATCCTTTTACTTTCAATCGCGATGCCATGTTATCCAAGGCGCGGAATACGCCTTTTCATGGCTGGAATTTATACGGACGGGTACAGCTGACCATTTGCGACGGGAGGATTACCTATGAATAATTTCGCAGATCGGCTGGAACAGAAGATTCACCAGACCGGCAATCCGACTGTGATCGGTCTGGATCCGGTGCTGGAATATATTCCGCAGGATATCATTGACTATTTCAATGAGCAGTGTGATGATCCTGTTTTGGCTGCCAGCTTGGCAATCTATGAATTTAACAAGCGTTTGATTGATCATGTGGCTGATATTGTTCCGGCGGTCAAGCCGCAGGTTGCCTACTATGAGAAATATGGCTCTCACGGCCTGAGGGCTTTGCAACAGACCATACAATATGCCGCTAAGGCCGGCATGCTGGTGATTGCTGATGGTAAGCGAAATGATATTGGCAGTACTGCCGAAGCTTATGCCTCGGCGTGGCTTGGCGAAAACATTTTGCCCGACGACAGCCGAAGCCCGATGTTTGACGCGGATGCTCTGACCGTTAATGCTTATCTTGGTCTGGACGGGATTAAGCCCTTTATTGATGTCTGTCGGAAAAAGGGGAAAGGTATTTTCATTTTGGTACGCACTTCCAATCCGTCTGCAGGGGATTTACAGGATTTAATCCTTTCGGATGGCAGGACTGTTTATGAGGCTATGGCGGCAAAAGTAGCAGAGTGGGGCGATGATCTGATCGGCGCATGCGGCTACTCGCCGGTCGGGGCTGTGGTTGGAGCCACTTGGCCGCTGCAGGCCGCCAAACTTCGCAGATTGATGCCGAAAGCGTTTATTCTTGTGCCCGGTTATGGTGCGCAAGGAGGAACCGCCGATGATGCGGTCAGCAGTTTTAGCTCGGACGGTCGTGGAGCCATTGTCAATGCATCGCGCAGCATCATGCTGGCCTGGAAGGCACAACAAATGGCTCCCGGAGACTTTGCCGCAGCAGCCAGACGAGAAGTCTTGCTGATGAAAGCGAAATTACGGCAGGCCTTGGGAAAGAGACAAAGATGACAGACCCTCAAAACAGGAGTTGAAAATGCAAACAATTGAATTCAGCTGTCCGATAATTGACCGTGAGAGCATAAACGACCAGACAGTGGTTCTGACCCTGGAGGCTCCGGTTATCGCTCAAACGGCCTATCCTGGTCAATTTGTCAACCTGGCCAGCAACCAGTTTCTCCGCCGCCCTATCGGCATTATGAATGCCGATTCTAAAAAGGGCAGCATTCAGCTGGGGATACGAGTGTCGGGAGAAGGTACCCGCTTCCTCGCCGGGCAAAAAAAAGGTGATATTGTATCGCTCTTGGGTCCTCTTGGCCGGGGATTTCATCTGGAAGGTGCTCGGCGGGTCATTACCGTAGGTGGCGGAACCGGCGTTTTCCCCCTGTACTTTGTCCAGAAGGTCTGCCAGACCCGTGGTCTCGAGGGTATTGCGGTTTGCGGGTACAAGTCCCGCAAGGACAGCCTTCTGACCGATCAATATGAAGCGTTGACTTGTCAAACATTATTTGCTTCAGAGACGGACGACGATATGGATTTTTCCGGTCACGCCGTGGCGGCGCTTGCCGATCTGCTTTTGAAGCTGAAACCGGTTCCGGAAACAATGATTCTGACCTGCGGACCGGAAACGATGATGGCGTCTGTTGCTGCGCTGGCTAAAAAGCATGGCATTTCATGCCAGGTTTCCTTGGAGGAACGCATGGCTTGCGGCATTGGTGTGTGTTTGGTTTGTGCCTGTAAAATCAAGCAAGGTGATGAGCAGGAAAGCGAATACCAGCGTTGCTGTACAGAAGGACCGGTTTTCAATGCGGAGGTGGTTGAATGGCAGATTTAACTGTTCGCGTAGGCAATGTTCAGTTTGCCAATCCGGTGATTGCGGCTTCGGGTACATTTGGCTTCGGACGGGAGATGCGTGTTTTTCAAGATCTGAGCCGAATCGGCGGAATTTGCTCCAAAGGCTTGACCTTGTTACCTAGAGCAGGCAATGCCACGCCTCGCGTGGCTGAAACGGCAAGTGGCATGCTCAACAGTGTCGGCCTGCAGAATCCCGGATTGCAGTCTTTTTTGGCGAATGAGCTATCCTTTATGGCCGCTCTGGGTTGCCGAATTATCATCAATATTGCCGGCAATGATCACGAGGAATATTTGGAAATGTGTCGCCAATTGGATGCGACATCAATTGATGCCATTGAACTGAATCTATCCTGTCCGAATGTTAGGGAAGGGTGTATGCTGATCGGAAGCAATCCGCAAATGATCGAAAAGCTGGTGGCCGCCGCCCGGCAAGTGACGAGAAAGCCCTTGTGGGCAAAATTGACACCTAATGTCACTTCTATTGCCGATATGGCCAGAGCAGCTGAGTCAGGGGGCGCTGATGCCGTTGTGCTGATTAACACGTTGCTGGGGATGGCGATCGACCGAAAATTACGCCGGCCGCTCCTTCGCAATAACACCGGCGGTTTGTCCGGTCCTGCCATCAAACCGATCGCTTTGCGGATGGTGGCGGAGACTTATCGGGCGATCGGTATTCCCATTGTCGGCGTGGGCGGCATTATGGATGGAAATGATGTGTTGGAATTTATGATTGCCGGTGCCGCTGCGGTTGAAATCGGCACGGCAAGTCTTGTCAGGCCGACGGCATGTCAAGACATCATAAGAGAAATCGAGACGATTATGGAGCTGGACGGTGTTTCTGAGGTCAGCCAATACACGGGCACATTGGCATTGTGGAATGGCTGATCCTATGTTAGATTGGTACTATGGGAACAACAAGAGGTGTTTTTCGTGACCGACCGTAAATCAATCATTCAATGGCTGTTCCAGACTCAGGCAATTCGAGTCTGCCTGCCTGATCAGCCTTTTTGGTATACATCGGGAACGCTGGGGCCATATTATATCAATACACATTTTTTATATGGCAGCGAAACCAGTGCCAAGGACCTGCTGGCACTGATTGAGTCGCTTGCGGCCGAGCCGCTTTCTTTACCACCGCAAATAAGTTTCGCCGTCGCAAAACAATACAACCTTGTTTCGGTCTTTAAGCGGGTCTGCGATCTGCTGGCAGGGTCTTTTTCGGCCGTCTCATTTGATATTGTTTCCGGCGGTGAGCGCCGCGATTTCTTTTTTTCCGTTCAGGTTGCCAACTTGTTGGGCAAACCTCATTTGAGCATCATGAAAAATGGCACGATGATTCTCAGTCAGGACCATTTTACCGAGAACCTTTTGGTCGATACGGGAGACCTGGCAGGCAGTAAAGTATTGCATGTGGCCGATCTGGTGACCGAAGCATCCAGCTATCAGCGGGCTTGGCTGCCCTCTGTCCGCCGTGCCGGTGCGGACATGCGGCAAACCGTTACGGTCATCGATCGCAACCAAGGGGGACGGGAATGGCTGGCCGAGAACAATGTAACCTTAAAGTCTTTGGTATTGATTGATCGTTGCCTTTTTTTGCAGGCTCTGGCGGCCGGGCAAATCAATTCCGACCAGTTTGCCATGATCGATCGTTTTATAACCAGCCCTCGTGATTTTGCGCGCCATTTTCTTTACGAGCATCCGACATTTCTCGAGCAACAGATCGCCCTTGGTGGTCAAAACAGGGAAAGAGCCTTGCTTTGTAAAGAAAAAGGGTATGCCGAATAAGCACAGCTGATTGCCAAGAGTGATGTGATTTTCCAGAAGTTAGCCGGGAGGGACAAAAATGATGCCGACAAAACAGGCAATGACCGAAAGCGGGGCGCCAATCGTACTGGTTACCGGCGGCAGTTCCGGGATCGGTAAGTCAATCGCCTATGAATTGGGACGGCGCGGGTGTCGTGTTTATGCAGCGTCACGCAGTCTGGCCGATTTCTTTGACGATCCCGACAATAAAGAGACCAAACCGGAGAGTTGGCTGCGCACGGTACGGTTGGATGTGCATTCCCCCGGTCAGGGAGGCCAGGTTGTAGAGAAGATCGTGGCGGAAGAAGGCCGGCTTGATATCCTGGTTCAGGCGGCCGGATTTGGTATTGCCGGGCCGGTTGAGATCACCGCCCATGAGGAGGCCCGCAGCCAGATGGAAACGAACTTTTTCGGCTCGATCAGCTTACTGCCGGTTGTTCTGGAACAGATGCGAAAGCAACGTTCCGGCCTGATCGTCAATATCGGTTCGGTCGCCGGTTTTTTGCCGATTCCGTTTCAAGCCTATTACTCGGCCAGCAAGGCTGCTTTGGCATCCCTGACTCTGGCTCTGGATGATGAAGTTCGTCCATACGGAATACGGTGCATGATTGTTCAGCCGGGTGATACCCAAACAGGGTTTACAAATGCCAGAATCGTGTCACAGCGTGTATCGGAATCAGAGTACTCCTTGCGATGCGAGCGGTCGCTTCTGCGAATGGAACAGGATGAACAAAACGGGATGAGTTCGGATAAAGTTGCCCGCATCATTGTTCGTCATATGCTGCGAAGAAATCCTCCTGTTCAAGTAACCTGCGGTTTTGTATACAAATTGTACGCATTGGCCGCCCGACTGCTGCCGGTCAGATTGGCGCGCTGGATCATCGCCAGACTCTATGCCGGCTGAGGCCCTTGTATATATCTTGCATATATGTGGACTTACAAGCTTTGAGACATATGGTAAAATTCCAGGTATAAAACGTCTCGGATTGGAGCATGATAATGGCTTTTGCCTTTCTACTGATTATAATCTGTGCGATAGCCTTGTTTTTTATGGGTATTATGCCTGCTTGGATCGGCGCAGCTCTGACCTTTGCAGGTTTGTCCGGTCTTCTCGCCCTCGGATTCATTGACCAGCGCCGTTCCGGTCTGCTGCGCCGCCGCGGGCGTCAATTGCAGGCCAGATGGGGATTATATGTTTATCATTATGCCGGATTGCCATTACCATTTTCGACCGAGGGGAATTTGTTTTTGACCAACAATCAAATGTTGTTGGAAACCGAACATGGCCAACTGGCAATACCCCTGACGACAATAGAAAAGATTCTTTTGCTCGACTCATGTCAAATCCCAAAGCTGAGTGGTCGTCAATTGGCCGATTTATTAGGCTTGAGCAATGAACTTTCGTTTACAGGTATACAATACAAGATAGATCAACATGATCCGGCGGGTCGCAACCACACCTTGATCATGATGGTTTTTGATTCGCCCGCAAAGGGAGCGAATTTATTGATTTTGGCTGCCGCCCGGCGTTTGCCTTCGGTCACCAGGCTTTTCGCCAATCCTATTTTGCCCATCGACAGGATCCGGCTGCTTGGCCCCGATAGCAAGACCGAAATGCCTGTGCTATAATTTTTGTCAAAGACTGGATAAAAAGAATGCAAATTATCGATCATTTAGAAATAGAGCGTCAAAATCGCTTTGTTGAACAGATTCGTCTTGATCATAAAAGTCATCACCCCCCCGGCACCAATCCGGGGATTCGATATGCGATCCGGACGTATGGTTGTCAGTTAAATGAAAATGACAGTGAAAAGTTGGCCGGGCAATTGCATCAGATGGGTTTTTTGCCGGCGGAGACGATTTCGGACGCTGATTTGATCATTTTGAACACCTGCAGCGTCCGAGAAAATGCTGACAATCGATTGTTTGGCAACCTTGGCCGGTTAAAGCAACGGAAAAAAGAGAATCCGGACCTGATTATCGCCATCTGCGGTTGCAAGATGAAACAAGCGGAGCATGTCGAGCGAATTAAACGCAGTTATCCTTTTGTCAACTTGGTATTCGGCCCGCAGGATATCCATAAATTACCGGAGATGCTCTATACGTGCCTGCATCACCAAGAAAAACTTTATTCGGTCGGCGACCAGGATACGTTGGTCGAAGGCCTGCCGATACTGCGGTCAAGAAAATTCAGGGCTCTGATTTCCATCATGTATGGTTGTAATAATTATTGCACATACTGTATTGTTCCTTACACCCGCGGCAGGGAACGCAGCCGGCAGCCGGCGGAGGTTTTGGCTGAAGTCAGGGCGGTGGTTGCCGATGGATATCAAGAAATCATGCTCTTAGGACAAAATGTTAATTCTTACGGCAAGGACCTGGAGAACCGATCCGGTCAGCCGGCTGATTTTGCCGAATTGCTGGCGGCTGTTGCCGAAACCGGGATTTATCGGATTCGTTTTATGACATCCCATCCCAAGGACATTTCCAATCGATTGCTGGAAGCGATTGCGCAGTATAAAAATATCGAACCCCATTTGCATCTGCCGATTCAATCGGGTAGCAATCGCATTCTTGAGCGAATGAACCGACATTACAGCCGGGAGCAATTTATCGAAATCGTGCGTCGAGCACGGACCCTGCGACCTGGCCTTACGATATCCACCGATATTATTGTCGGTTTTCCCGGGGAGCAAGAGGATGATTTTGCCCAAACGCTGGATCTGATGAATATAGTTCGTTTTGACAGTGCTTTTACATTCCAATATTCTCAACGTCCCGGCACTCCGGCCGCCGAGATGCCCGATCAAATTCCGGCGGCTGTCATCAGTGAACGCTTCATGCGGTTGTTGGAATTACAAAACAGGCACAGTCTTGAATCCAATCAAGCCATGATCGGCCGGAGAGTTGAAGTTTTGGTCGAAGGCGCAAGCCAAACAGATACTGCAATTTTAAGTGGTCGTACGGCCTGTAATAAATTGATTAATTTTCGTATTCCGGATTTGAATATGCTCCCGCAGTCATATCGTTTAAAGAATAATCAACCAAATGGTTGTGCGCTAGAAGGCCGGCTGGCAAAGGTCCATTTGTGCCGGGCCAAAACATTTTCCATTGAAGGGGAGATGGAGATGCTGTTGTTATGAGTATGAAGCTGAGCGATCTGGATCTGACTAAAATAACGCCAATGATGCAGCAGTATATCGAACAGAAGGAACGATGGCCGGACTGCATATTATTTTTCCGTCTTGGCGACTTTTATGAAATGTTCTTTGAAGACGCGGTAACCGCTTCACGTGAATTGGAACTGACCTTGACCGGCCGTGATTGCGGCCAGGCAGAAAGAGCCCCCATGTGCGGTGTGCCGTATCATGCTGCGGATAATTACATCAACCGCCTGGTCGGCAAGGGCTATAAGATTGCCATCTGTGAACAAGTCGAAGATCCGGCAGCGGCTAAGGGAATTGTCCGCCGAGAAGTGGTCCGGGTGATCACGCCCGGTACGGTTATCGACGGCAGCATGCTCGATGATCACCGGGATAATTTTCTGTTGTCGGTCTATTGTCTTAATAACTACTATGGTTTGGCAGCTGCCGATCTGACAACCGGTATCTTTGAGGCGACATCATTGATTGTTGGTCGGACCGCCGACAAACTGCTGGATGAAATTGTCCGTTATGCTCCTTCGGAATTGATTTGCAATTCAGCGTTTTTATCTAATGATGTCAGTCAAACCATAAAAAATAAATATGACATCATGTTGACAGTACGTTATGATGAAGACTTTTCAGAATTATCCGTCAACAAACAGATTCCGCAAGACCACGAACAGCCGCCTCTTTGGGCACATGCGGCAGCAGCATTGCTGATATATTTGGAAGAGACCCAACGTGTTCGGCCCGGTCACATGAAACCGGTTAGACCTTACCAGTTATCCGAGTTTATGAATTTGGACCCGGTTGCCAGACGTAATCTGGAAATAACCCAGACAATTCGTGATAATAGCCGCCGCGGCAGTTTACTTTGGGCCGTCGACCGGACCATAACCGCGATGGGCGGTCGTTTGCTGCGTCGTTGGCTTGAGCAGCCTCTTTTGAATGTTCATGATATCGAACAGCGTTTGGGGGCGGTTGCCGACCTTAAGGAGCAGTTCATGGTCAGACAGGAATTGCGCGAACTTCTCCGCGGACTTTATGATCTTGAACGCCTGGCCGGAAAGATTGCCCTGGCCTCGGTCAACGCGCGTGACCTGCTCGCTTTGACTCATACACTGGATAAGCTTCCACTGCTGATAAAAACCGTACGACCGGCACGTGATGCCTGGCTGCTGGAACTTGTCGGTCAGATCGATCCGTTGCCGGAACTTTGTCGACTATTGACGGATGCTTTGGCCGAAGAACCGCCAATTGGGCTCAAGGAAGGCAATTTGATTCGGGAAGGATATCATCCGGAACTGGATCTGCTTCGGCGAGCCTCCACTGACGGCAAAAATTGGATCCTGGAGCTGGAAGCGGCCGAGCGTGAGCGAACCGGCATCAAAAGCCTGAAAATCGGTTACAATCGCGTGTTCGGCTACTATATTGAGGTCACCCGGGGGCGAAATGTAAACTGAAGTGACGCAAAAAGAGATGTCCCACAAAACCATCTCTAATACAATGTAAGTGACCAAACCACACGTAA
>JAAYPL010000003.1 GCA_012519875.1 Clostridiaceae bacterium
CGCCGATCGTTTTCTGCCGGATAAGGCGATCGACCTGGTTGACGAAGCCGCATCGCGGATTCGTATGCAGAAAGCTGTTGTGAGCGAGCCCGAAGAAATCAAAGATTTGCAGGAGCAACTCGACCAACTTGTCGCTCGGAAAAAAGCCGCAGCCGACAAGGAGGAATTTGAACAAGCCGCTCTTTTACATAAAGAGGAGCAGGCGTTGGCAGAAAAAGTGGAAAAGCTGCGCGAGCAGTGGCAGGCCGATCAGGATCAGGAGCATAACACGTTGACTCCGAACCACATCGCCGATATTGTCGCCAGTTGGACCGGCATACCGGTCAGAAAGCTGACCGAGAGCGACACCGAACGACTGATCAACCTGGAAGCCGAAATGAAGAAACGGGTCATTGGCCAGGACGAGGCTGTAACCGCCGTGGCGAAAGCCATCCGGCGCGGTCGCCTGGGTCTTAAAGACCCCAAGCGGCCAACCGGATCATTTATTTTCCTCGGCACAACCGGCGTAGGAAAAACAGAGCTGGCCCGCGCCTTGGCAGAGGTCATGTTTGGTGATGAGAATGCCATGATTCGTGTTGACATGTCGGAATACATGGAGAAATTCGACGTGTCCAAGCTTATCGGATCACCGCCGGGCTATGTCGGCTACGAAGAAGGCGGCCAGCTGACAGAAAAAGTCAGGCGCAAACCGTATTCGGTCGTGCTCTTCGACGAAATCGAGAAGGCCCACCCGGACGTTTTCAACGCACTTTTGCAAATTCTGGAAGATGGCCGCTTGACCGATGGTCAGGGACGAACGGTGGATTTTTGCAACACCATTGTGATTATGACATCCAATATCGGCGCACGTCTGCTGACTACTTCCGCCGGCCGCCGGATCGGCTTTGATGTTCCTAAAGAAGGTGAGCCTTCCGAGCTGGATTATCTTTATGGCGGCAAGACCTATGATCAAGCCAGGGAACTGGTTATGGAAGAGCTTAAAAAGACCTTTAATCCGGAGTTTATCAACCGGGTTGATGAGATCATTTTCTTCCATATGCTGGATCGGGAGGCGGTGCTGAAAATTGTCGACATCATGCTCGATTCACTACGCAAGCGTGTTGCCGACCTGGGGATGACACTGGAGGTCACAACGGCTGCCAAGGAACTGCTGGCGGAAAAGGGGTTTGATCCAACTTACGGTGCCCGCCCGCTGCGCCGCGCCATTCAGTCCAATGTTGAAGACCGCTTCTCGGAGGCCATGCTGGAAGGCGTCGTCAAAGAAGGTGACCTGGCACTGGTCGATGTGAAAGACGGAGAAATCAGCATAACCGGCCACCAAGGTCCGCTAACGGAAAACGCTGCCGAAGAAGATTAAATGGAAAGTTTTTTCGACAAACAACCTGCTGTTTTTAAGTCAAGTTGACCGCCAGATCCGCTTCTTGTTATAAACAATGTTGCCCAGACCGCCATCGACCCGGCTGAAAACGCCGGCTTTGGCGGTCACGGCTTTAGCGATGGCGTAGTCCGGTGAGGCCTGGTGGAGAAATTTAAATGGCAGATCATCGGTTTGCCCGGCCATAATGTCATCGCAGACCTGAATAACAGAATCGATCATCCCGGCTGAATTGATGAACGGACCATGGGATAGAAGCACCTCGTCATAACGGCCGGCTGTTATAGCCGCAAGTTCCTCTAAAACTTCCCGATAGGCTTCCACGGACGAAGAATCCGGATCAAACAGGAATGTGAAGGGATTGCAGGCATCACCCAGCAGAAGTTTGCGTTCCTCCGGCAGCAGCACCGTGACCATGCCCGGTGTGTGTCCGGCGCCCGGACAGATCTCCAACGTAATTTTACCAAGATCAAAGGTGTCCCCGACATGTAACGGGTGAAAAGCCGCTGCTCTCGGCGGGACAAAATCTGCCGGTGCAAGCAGGCCGGCCCGGTCGCGCAACATCATCCGCACATAACTTTTTTTAATGTCCTGATCTTGGTGTGCCAAAAAAACGCTTGCGTCTTTTTCACTCATGTAAACATCGGTGAAAAGCCCGGCCCCGCCTGCATGATCAAGATGACCATGGGTCACAATGACGGACAGCGGTTTTGTGCTCAGTGAGCTGATAAAATCCGAAAGATCGCCGATCCCGATCCCGGTATCGATCAGGGCGGCTCGGTCGTCTCCTTCGATCAAAAACATGTTCTCGCCGGTAATGCCGACGATACCGGTCATGCGATCGGAAATTCGTGTTGCCTGAAAGAACTGCAAATTGGTCATATCAAACCTCTTTTCTTTTTAACAGTCTAAAATCTGTACGTGGGGTTTGGTTGCCCGGCAGGGCTGCCAGGCCGGCAACTGATCGCCGTTCGGATCCCCTGTTTTGACAAAATTACTCCAATAATCCAGCATCCGATCGGAGAGCCGGTGGTCACAAGGCTCCCAAGGACGCCAGCTTCGATCGAGGGTCCCGAACATATACCAAAGCTCGGAGGAGTGGAAGGCTCCTTGGTTATCCCCGGGGAGTTGCCGGGTAAAATAATAGACATAAGCCGGCCTTCGCCCGAGGGCTTCATTTTTCAGGCTCCAATTGATGCAACCAC
>JAAYPL010000054.1 GCA_012519875.1 Clostridiaceae bacterium
CGTTATACCGAGCTACCTGGCTCAGTCCAACACCAATTTTTTATATGGCATGGGTGCCGCATCGGCAAAAACCCGTGCCGGCCAAGATACCGTCTTGATCGAAGAGGTTTTCGGCCGGGAAAATCCCCTGGTCTTGCTGGTCCCGCGGGAAGATTCAGGCAAGGAGGCCGAGCTTTCCGGACGACTTGAATCCATTCCCCATATCACCAGCGTCATATCATATGCAACGGCCGTAGGCGCCGAAATACCGCCGCAATATGTACCGCAAGAGGTCTATGATCAGTTCTATTCCGATCACTATGCGCGAATTGTGCTTTACGCAGATACCGCAGATGAAGGCGAGCAGGCCTTCGGAATGGTTCAGGCCGTGCTGGATACCGCCAAAGAGCATTACGGGACCTGCTACTTAACAGGGCAAAGCGCGGCTCTGTTCGATATGAGAAGCGTCGTTGAGGTTGATACGGGAATCGTCAATCTCGTGGCCATAATCGGCATCTTTCTTGTGATCCTGATAACTTTCCGCTCTCTTACCATACCGATATTCCTCGTTTTCTCCATTGAAACCGCAATCTGGATTAACCTTTCGATTGCCTATTTTACCGACAACACATTGAGCTTTATCGGTTATCTGATCATCAGCACGGTGCAGCTCGGCGCCACCGTGGACTATGCCATTTTGCTGAGCAACCATTATTTGGCGGACAGAAAGATTATGCCGAAGAAAGAGGCCATGCTGAAAGCGCTTTCCGAAAACCTGTCGGCCATTCTGGTTTCGGCCGGCATACTTGCGGCAGCGGGCTTTACCCTGGCCGCCACTTCCGGAAACCCGATCGTATCGGAACTGGGGACTCTCCTTGGCAGGGGAACGATCCTGTCGTTTGTGATGGTGGTCTGTGTTTTGCCGGCTCTCCTGCTCATCTTCGACAAGGTTATTGAGAAAACAACGATTAAAAGCGAGTTTTATAAGCATAAAAGGCGTGAGAACAGAGGTGCTTAGAATGAAAAAGATTGTATCCGTTTTATTAACCGCAGCATTTTTTGTGCTTTTGGGCGTGCCGGCTCTGTCTTTTGACGTGTCCACGACCAAAGAAGAGGTTGTCTACGGCATATTGGCCACCGACGGCAGCGTGCAAGACCTTTATGTGGTCAACAGTTTTCCCGGCGGCGCCATTGTGGATTACGGCGACTACAGCGATGTATATAATATGTCGTCTTCCGAGCCTCTGCTGGTGGAAGGCGATTTGGTGTCAATCGACACGACCGTCGACCGGTTCTATTATCAAGGAACACTGAAGAAGAAGGCATTGCCTTGGCAGGTCGCCATTCAGTACGAATTGAACGGGGAAAAGCTGCCGGCTGCCGATCTGGCGGGCCGGGACGGCGCACTCAAGATACAAATGGACATCACGCAAAACAAAGAAGTAAATGCCGCCTTTTACGACAACTATATGCTGCAGATCACACTGGCGCTGGATACGGAAAGGTGTTCCGGGATCAAATCTCCCGACGGGACGATAGCCAATGCCGGCAAGGACAAAGTGATTGCCCATTTTGTTTTGCCCGGCCAGGACAAAACAATCTCAGTAACAGCCCAAGTTCGCGATTTTGTTATGAGCGGGATTGAAATGACCGCCATGCCCTTTGTCATGCGGATTGACATGCCCGATACGGATGAATTTACCCAGGATTTGAACAAGCTGTCGGATGCGGTAGGGGAACTGAACGACGGAGTCGAAGAATTGTCTTCCGGTGTGGACGAAACCCATTCAGGCTCACGTAAATTAGTGGATGGGTCGGCGAAATTTGCCGACGGATTGGAAAAATTGAGCAATAATTCGCAAGGCATACTGAATGCATCGGCAAAAATCAGGACCGCCCTGCGGGATGTTGCGCAGGGAATCGAGCAAGGGATCGGCACTTTCAGCCTGGAGGATCTTGAAGCTCTGCCAGGCGCCCTGCGGGAATTATCCGGCGGTTTAACAGAGGTAGCCGGAGGGTTGACGGCTCTGAAGACAGGTTACGCTCAGGCTTACTCCGCTCTCCATTTGGCCATTTCTTCCATTCCGGATGTGGACCTCGATCCGACCGGTCTTTATATGGCGGTGGCGGGTGATGGTGTGTTGACCGCCACGCTGGACGGCCTCATGGGCTATTATCAGGCAGGCAAAACGGTTAAAGGCACCTATGCGGCCGTCGAAGAAGCCTTTGCAGCGGTCGAAGGGAATCTTGAGACCGTGATCGGATCTCTTGATGCAATGGCCGGCATCCTGACGGGAATGGCCGACGAGATCGAACAATCTTTAAGCCGGATGGACATTGCCGCCCAATTACAAAAGCTGCAGGCAGGATTGTCCCGGCTTGCCGATAATTACGGTAAATTTCATACCGGTCTCGGTAAATATGCGGGAGGGGTCAAAGATCTTGTCGGCGGATATAAAGAAGTCAATCGAGGCATTCGCTCGCTCAGCAAAGGTATCGGCGAGTTGAATACCGGCGCGTCTGAGCTGTATGAGGGAACCAGTGAGCTTCACGAGGAGGTAAGTCAACTGCCGGATAAGGTTCAGGCTGAAATCGAAGACATCATCGATCGGTTTGACAAATCGGATTTTGTTCCCATATCTTTTGTTTCCGACAAAAATACCAATGTGGAAATGACGCAATTTGTTTTGAAAACCATGCCCGTAGAAAAACCCGATGTCTCGAAGCCGCCCATAGAAAAACCCGAGAATCTCAATCTATGGCAAAAGGTATTGGACTTATTGGGCTTGTATTCGCGATAAAGCTTGAATACACTCGCCCGAAAAGGGCGACGTGGCCGGATATATCCGCCGGACTCGGCTTTCTCTGTCCCTTCGGGGACGGATGTCGGCCGAGTCTGGTTTTATGTACCGATGATTTGGTTTATAATGGGACAAAAATCAAAATTTTAAATTCAAATGCAATAAAACGCTCGGTTCGTGCATTAACTAAGTAGAAGGAGCGAAACCATGAATGAGCTATCGGAAAAATTCGTTGCTACAACGGATGAAGATGTATTGGATCCATATATCGCAAGAATTGCTGATCATGACAAAGACGCGCTTGCCCAGCTTTACCACCTGACAAGCGGGTCGGTCTACGGTTTTGCTCTCTCGATCCTGAAGAACACGGAGGACGCGGAAGATGTATTGCAGGACACATATCTAAGCATTTACGCATCCGCTTCCGGGTACAGAAGCATGGGAAAGCCTCTCGCCTGGATTTTGCGGATAACCCGGAATCTATGTCTGATGAAGCTGCGGGATCGCAGGAAGATTGCCGCAACACCTTTAGAAGACTTGGACCTGTCATTTGACAATGCGCCCTTGATGACACATGAGGACCGGATCGTATTGAAATCATGCATGCAGTATCTTTCCAATGAGGAGGTACAGATCGTTATGCTACGCGCGGTATCGGGGTTTAAACATCGGGAGATTGCTGAATTCCTTGCCTTGCCACTCTCCACGGTCTTGTCCAAATATCATCGGGCAATCAAAAAAATTAAAATTCTTTTCAAGGGAGGGGAATCAAAATGAAGAAAACTGAAATCGACAATAAAATCAGAACAGCTGTCAATCATAGTGTTCCTGATGTCCTTGATTCCATCCTTTCCCGTTGTGAAGAGCACAGAGAAAGAGGGATTGTAATGAACACAACACATGTCAAAAAACCCCGCTGGACAAAAACCTTAAGCAGAATTGCCGCGGTACTTATCCTTGTTGCAGTGGGCGTATCCGGTTATTTCGTCTATGGCGAGCAAGCCGTGGATTCGGTTATAGCCTTTGAGGTAAACCCCAGCTTGGAAATCAAGATCAACAAGAACGAGAAGGTGCTGGATGTTATTCCTTTAAATGAAGAGGCCCGCGTTGTCATCGGGAATATGGACTTCAAAAACACCAACCTGGAGATGGCGGTTAATGCGCTGATCGGCTCCATGCTGAAGAATGGCTATATCGATGATATGCACAACTCCATCCTTGTCAGTGTTGAGAATAAAAATGAAGCAAAAAGAACTGCGCTGGGACAGAGGCTCCGCGATGAGATCATGGCGCTGTTGAAAGCCGGTTCCATCGATGGTGCGGTTTTAAGTCAGTCCTTATCCGATGACGATGATGTCAAAACGGTAGCGACTGAAAATGAGATAACCCGAGGGAAAGCTCAACTTATCCTTCAACTCGTCAGCAAAAATCCCAAGTATACGGTAGAAGAGCTGGCCAAGCTGTCGATCAACGAGCTGAACATTCTGATCGGAGCCCGGCATATCGAGCTTGAAAACACCTCGATTGAAGGGACTGCCAGCACCAAAGTTTATATCGGAAAAAATGTCGCAGTTAAAACCGCCTTGGATCATGCCGGCCTCTCCGATTCGGCAATCAGAGATCTGGATGTTGACCTTGATTATGATGACGGCAGATGGATCTATGAAGTCGAATTCAAGGCCAACAACTTTGAGTACGATTACGATATCGATGCCCTGACCGGAAAAATCCTGTCGGTTGACAAAGATGACATTGATGACGATGATGGCGATGACAATAATCCGGCCCTGTCGACTTATATCGGCAAAGACAACGCGGTTAAAGCAGCCCTGAACCATGCCGGCCTCTCGGCTTCGGCCATCAGGGACCTGGAAGTTGAGCTTGATGAAGATGACGGCAGATGGATCTATGAAGTCGAATTCAAGGCCAGCAACTTTGAGTATGATTACGATATTGATGCCCTGACCGGAAAAGTCCTGTCGGTCGACAAAGATGACATCGATGATGACGACGATGACGATGACGATTATTACCCGACTCAGCCGACCCAGCCGACAAACCCGCCCGCTACTCCGACCCGGCCGGCAAATCCGCCTGCAACCCCGACCCAGCCGGCGGCAACGACCAGGATGTCGGCAGCGACCGCACGTGCGAAAGTGATCAATAAATTCGGCGGCGGTATTATTCAGAAGATTGAATATGCCTATGATGAGAGCAATCCGAAGTATAAGGGCGAAGCCCTGAAGGACGGTTACCGGGTGGTCTTTGAACTCAATGCCAATTTGAAAGCAATTAAAGAGTGGGACAAGTGGGATGTTGGCAATGACAACACCTGGGACGATTTCGCCCATGCACTGGGCCAGATGATCACCATGAACCAGGCCGCCAACAGCGTGATCAGCAGGTCCGGAAAATCCAACACCTTTGTGCAAAAGATCGATTTCCTATGGGATGATTCAGAGCCGCTCTATCAAGGTGAAGCATTTAGCAAGGGTGTTAAATACAGCTTTGAAATTAATGCCAACAACGGTGATTTCGAAGAGTGGGATGTCAGCACAGGCGATGACACATGGGAAGAAAAATACTATAACGTACAGTAAGGCTTACGTTTACATCAAGCCCGAACTGATTAAATCAGATTTATATTCTA
>JAAYPL010000055.1 GCA_012519875.1 Clostridiaceae bacterium
GATTGCCGGTCAGCAAGATCACGCCGTAAGTCCAGCTCAGGGCATTGTATACCGCAATGTAAACCGATCCATAAAGGACACCCTCGCTGCCCAACAGCGCATTTAAAAGCGGAACGCCCATAAAGGCGCAGTTGGAAAATATGGTGGAAAACTGAAGAACACGGGACTGTGCCTGAGGCAAGCGGCGAAAGACCAGCCGAGCCAGCACAGCGCCCAAGCCATGAGTGACCAATGCGGCCATCAGCGCAACAACTATGCCATGTATCAATCCGCGATCAAAGGAATTCTGGAAAGATTGTATGATGAGGCAAGGATTGACGATGACCAGCAGCAGCGTATTCATCTGCTTTAAACCGGTATCATCCAGAATGCGGACTTTTCGCACCAAAAAGCCGACGCCGATCAATATGAACAAAATCAGCGCTTGTGTGACTACAAGAACGGCGTTATCCATCAACATACAAAATACAAGGCTCCCTGCGTTGAAAAGGCCGAACCCCGTTGGTCCGGCCAAAGTCGATAAAACAATGTCGGCGATTTAATTATAGCTTATTGAGCCGCGTCTGCAAACAGTCTATCTGCATTCTGACACCATCAAAGGTGGTTTCTGCTATAATTGGAGTCAGGATTAAATAAAGAAGAGGCAGGTGTCTTCTGTGGCCAATCTGACCCATATCCTGATCTGCGATGATGATCCGGTTGTTCACGAATCCTTGGGACTCTATCTGTCGGCAGAGCGGTTCACACACAGTTCAGCCTTTGACGGCGAGCAAGCCTTGGAAATGGCTGAAAATCAACATCCGGACCTCATCATCCTTGATCTGATGATGCCCAAATTATCAGGAACCGAAGTTTGTCGCGAAATTCGGCGGACCAGTTCGGTCCCCATCATCATGCTGACAGCTAAGGGAGAGGAAATCGATCGGGTTCTTGGCTTGGAACTCGGTGCCGACGACTACATTGTCAAACCCTTCAGTCCTCGAGAAGTCGTTGCGCGAATCAAAGCGGTTCTGCGCCGAACCGGCGAGTTCGCCCAGAATCGCGGTGGGGTTCTGCGTTTTGACGGTCTGGAAATCAGCTTGGCCAACTATCACGTTAAAGTGGCCGGCGAGGTCGTGGCTTTCACGCCTAAAGAAGTTGAAATTCTCTATCTCTTAGCCTCTCATCCGGGTCAGGTTATGGATCGGGAGCAAATTCTTTCCCAGGTCTGGGGTTACGATTATTTTGGTGATACACGAACCGTCGACACACACATCAAGCGCATCCGGCAAAAAATAGCCCACGAATCGGCCACTTGGGCCTTGATCACAGTCTACGGCGTCGGCTATAAATTCGAGGTCTCGCGCTAATATGCGGAAAAGTGTTTTTTTTCGCCGTGTGCTGGCCATTCTGCTTTTGGCTTTGCTGCTGTGGGCTTTGCTGACCGCTGTTCTCTATACTTTCCTGTCCCGACCGGTCTTTATGCAGATAAAAGCCCGCGAAATGCAACCCAAGGCCGAAATGGTCGCGACACGGGCCGCCGCCGGGTTTTTGGTCGATGATGTTTTTTTTGACTCCATCCTTTTGTCCTCGCAAGAGCTTTTCAATGCTTGGATTTTCGTCATAGATGGTCTTTCCGGCGATGTACGCAACGCTTCCTTGCCTTCAACAGAAGCTGAAGCTCGACCGGTCATCCTGGAACAGATCAAAAAAAATAACGATCGGTTGTTGAGCGGAAATTACAATTCTTTGTGGTTCACTGCCCGTCTGCCCAAAGACGGCGACAACAGTGAGGCTTTTTTTATCGGTGTCCCCATCCGGGTTCGTTTTGGCAGACAAGACAGCGTAATTGGCACGGTCTTCTTTGTCGCGTCGATGGATGAGATGAATGCCGGCTTTCACAGCATAAATATTGCACTTATTTTTTCCTCCTTGATTGTCTTGATCCTCATGGTGCTCCCCGTCTGGTTTATAACCGCCCGTCTGATCCGGCCGCTCCGCCAAACACGCAATGTTGCGCTGGCCATCGCCCACGGTGACTTTAGTGTCCGGGCGGATGCCGGGCAGGTCGGAGAAATCGGCGAATTGGCCGGAATTATGAATGATCTGGCTGACAAACTGTCGGCTTCCATCGCCGATTTGACCTTGGAACGTAATCGGCTGCGCCAGATTCTGGCCGGGATGAGCGAAGGTTTGTTGGCGATAGATCACAACGGCAGAATTACCAGTGCCAATCCGGCGCTTCTCAACCTGATGGCCCTTGACACGTTGCCATCGATCGGCAGCCCACTGGCGGAGCAACCGGTCTTGATGGAATTATCGGAGCCCTTGATGCAGGTGATGGTCCAAAAAATTGATACCGAACAGACGTTGAGTCGCCACAATCGAATTCTGGCGATCCAAATGTCGCCCTTGTGTGAACCGGATGGCCCGGCAGCCGGCGCAGTTGCTCTCATTCGTGACATTACCGAGGCCGAACGTCTGGAACAAACGCGGCGTGATTATGTCGCCAATGTCTCCCACGAACTGAGGACGCCACTGACAGCCATTCGCGCGTTGGTCGAGCCGATGCGCGACGGTCTGGTTCAATCGGAAAATGATCGTCAACGTTACTACACTATTATTCTTGCCGAAATTGTCCGCCTCTCACGCCTGATCAACGATATGCTGGAATTGTCACGACTACAGGCCGGATCTCTGGTCATTCAGCTGCGCAATTTTGAGCTCGGGCCGCTGCTGGAAGATGTTGGCGATCGTTTTCGTTTGCAGGCTGAAGACCAGCAGATCACTTTGAGCTGGCCGGAGAATCTATCCGCCTTGCCGGTTGTCCATGCCAACCTCGACCGGGTCGAGCAAGTGTTGATTATTCTGCTGGACAATGCTTTTAAGTACACACCCTCCGGCGGTTCGGTTGCCCTACAAGTTGCTTGGGACGAACGTACGGTCAAAATCTCGGTTACTGATACCGGAATTGGCATTCATCCTGCTGATATTGATGCGGTCTTCGATCGCTTTTATAAAGCGGACAAGGCTCATCAACAGCCCGGGACCGGTCTGGGGCTGGCCATCGCCCGTGAGCTGTTGCAGCAGATGGGACAAGACATCATGGTTACCAGTCAGCTTGGCAAAGGCTCAACATTTACTTTTACACTGGCAAGGGGCGACTGATCTGTTGCTGATTTGTCAGGTTGCGGCCACACGCTCTTTATGGATAAAAGCTACGATGATAGCGACAGACATGAAAGGATGCATGAAACATGATTGACAACCCGCAATGGTGTGCCGCTTATGACTGACAGCGCCGCCATTCGACTCAATAAATATATTGCCGACAGTGGAACTTGCAGTCGCCGCGAGGCCGATCGCCTCATTGAGTCAGGATTGGTCACCGTCGATGACCAGGTCGCCTTTCTCGGCACGCGTGTCCGACCCGGTCAAATCGTTCGTGTCAAAGGTGAACCCGTTTTCCCGGATGAAGATCACATCTATATCGCTCTCAACAAGCCCGTTGGCATTACCTGTACCACCGATCCCAAGCGCAGTGACAATATCGTTGATTTTATCGGACACGACAAACGCATCTTTCCGGTTGGCCGACTCGATCGTGATTCCGAAGGCTTGATTTTTCTCACCAATGATGGCAGCATCGTCAACAAAATACTGCGAGCCGGCAACCGGCACGAGAAAGAATATCTCGTCACGGTCGATCGTCCGTTAACCAAGGATTTTCTCGCAGGAATGGCCGCCGGCGTGCCCATTCTGGGCACGGTGACCAGGTCTTGTCAGGTCGCCGCCACCGGTCCCCGGACCTTTCGCATCATTCTGACTCAAGGCCTTAACCGACAGATCCGC
>JAAYPL010000056.1 GCA_012519875.1 Clostridiaceae bacterium
CAACGGCTACCTATGTGATGAAGGACTGGTCTACTACTTCCAAACCAAACAGCGGATCCGGGTGCCCATTAATGATCAACTCCTGACAGAAACGCTGGGAACTATCCTGGATGCACGGGCCGTTGCCGCGGCGGGGATTATTCCACCCCCCCTGGATGCTTCGCCAAAATGCCCGGGGTGCTCCTTGGTGGGCATTTGTCTGCCCGATGAAACGTCCAGGCTTGCAGAGGGTGCAGCTGGGCAGGAACGAAGTCAGCTTACTCTTTTTGATCGGCCGAGTGGCTCAAGGGAGAGGAAGGGTTTGGTGCGCAGGTTGGTATCGGCGCGTGACGATCTGCGGCCGGTTTATCTCAATACGCACGGTTTGAAAGTGGGAAAGAGCGGCGAGGTACTCCAGGTACGTGATAAGGAGGCGCTGAAGCAGGAAATCCGGATGGGCGAAATCTGCCAGCTTAATCTGATGGGCAATATCCAAATAACGACACAGGCTGTACAAAGCCTGTGCGAGGCCAATATTCCAGTGTGTTATTTTTCCCAGGGCGGCTGGTTTTACGGCATTACGATGGGGATGAACACCAAGAACGTCTTTTTGCGTAAGGCCCAATACCGTCTTGCCGAGGAAGACTGGTTTGTGTTGAACCTTGCGAGACAATTGGTGTCCGGAAAGATTAAAAATCATCGCACAATGCTGCAACGCAATCATATAGAGCCAAAAGCAGTCACTCTTCATCAACTGAAGACAATGGCAGAGCGAGCGGAACAGGCTGAAAACGCAGAGGAATTGTTGGGAATAGAAGGGAATGCGGCCAGGCTCTATTTCGGCGATTTTTCGGGAATGATCAAGGTAGAGCAAGCCGGCGATCGTCAAAAGAGATTTGGCTTTGACTTTACGAAGCGGAATCGGCGACCGCCGCGCGATGCGGTCAATGCCATGCTCTCCTATGCATACAGCATCCTTGCCAAGGATTGTACGGTAGCCTGTTATGCGGTTGGATTCGATCCAATGATAGGGTTTTATCATCAGCCTCGATTTGGGCGCCCATCGCTTGCCCTGGATTTGATGGAGCCGTTCCGTCCCCTGATTGCAGAATCCGCCGTTCTCAGTGCAATCAACAACCGCATGGTTCAGCCCAAGGATTTTATTGCGGTGGGGCCGGCCATATCCCTCACGGCCGATGGAAGAAAGGGGCTGATTCATGCCTATGAAAGGCGAATGGATACCCTGGTAACGCATCCGCTTTTTGACTATCGCGTGAGCTACCGTAGGTTGCTTGAAATTCAGGCCAGATTGCTGGCACGATTCCTGCAATGCGAGATCAAGTCTTATCCTGTTTTTGTTACCCGATAATCGCGAGCGCCGAGGTGATGAAGAAAAGGCGGGGGGCGCTCGAATCCTACAAATAGAACAAAAGTCATGGTTTATTCCTCCAATGAAGAGCAGTTTGACTGCAAACCCACCAAAAAGTTCAGGGTTCTCGAAAAGGACAGGATAGGTTATTATCACGATGTGGTTTATGAGAGTGATTGTTTCCGCGGCTGAAAGGTCGCGGCCCCATTGAAGCCCTCGTCGTTGACG
>JAAYPL010000057.1 GCA_012519875.1 Clostridiaceae bacterium
ATCTTTCTATGCTCGACGATCAACTTTGCCACTTTGCTCACAACAAATCCTCCCAAGATCCAAGCCGAACTTTGATTTTCCTTTAAATTTTATCATTCACAGTGTTGATAAAGGCTCATGTGTCTATTATAATGACAATGGGTTGTTTATGCATCAACCAGATTTATAATATATGTTAGATATTAAACAGACATTCTGTTTAGTGTAAAAAAAAGAACAAAATTAATTAAAGTGAGGGGGGATATCATGGGGAAAAACCTGAGGACAGGAGAGTAAAATATACAAAAATGGTCCTCAAGGACAGCTTTATCAATCTGCTTGAAAAGAAAGACATCTCGCGCATAACAATCAAGGAACTGTGTGAAGACGCCGATATCAATCGGGCAACCTTTTACGCCCACTACAGTGACCAGTACGATTTGATGGAAAGAATTCAGGATGAATTGCTGGATAACATTGCCGACTACCTCGCCGCCTATACAAAAGACGAACTGGCCACACTCCCCGTTGACACCGTTGAGCATATCTTCGAATACATCAAGGAAAATGCGCGGTTGTGCAAACTTCTGCTGAGCGAACGCGGCGACCTGAACTTTCAAAAACGGGTGCTGATGATGGTTTATGAAAAAAACATCAACGATTTAATCAAGAATGGTGTCACGTCCCGGGAGGACGCGGAATACATCTATGCATTCACTTTAACCGGGTGTGTCGGTGTCATCCAAAAATGGCTTAACGACAACATGGTCAAATCACCACGCTATATGGCGGAAACCATCACCATGCTGACCACTGCAGGTGCGAAAAATACAATCGCCCACACATGATCAAGGATTATGTATCTTTACGCAAGATCTGCAAGTATTCTTCGCCTTCGCAGCGTGCTTTATACCGGTAATGCTGATTTTTAAATCTTATTCAGCACGTTCTGGATATACCAGCTGTTGTAAAGAACCGATGCGGCAGGGTCAGGTGATTGGTCGCTCTCCACGACAATCCAGCCGTCATAGCCGGCGGCTCGAATGGCCCACATCAATCCTGCAAAATCAACCAGCCCGGGCTTTTCATTGTGCCCCATTTCCCAGAACCAACGGTCGACCTTGCGTGCGCCGCCGTTTTTCTTGATGTCCTCGGCAAAAGGCTGCTTGTATTCTTCCAGGGTATCGGCCACCCGGACATCCTTAAACTGGAACAAGCCGGTGCGGGATGTGTATTTCCGGTACAAGGCGATCGGATCAATCCCGACCATGGTGAGCTCGCCGGTGTTGATGCAAAGCCCGACGGTTGCCTGATCGGTTTCAGCCATGAGGATGTCGATGGCGCTCATACTGTTGGCGGCACACATCCAGTCGACACGCAGCAATATTTTCAAGCCGTAGGATGAAGCCATCTTGCCCACTTTATTCCAGCAGTCTGCTGCCTTTTTGATTTTTTCCTCGGTAACCGGATTGACCTTCCACCAGGACAACATTGGCCTGACCACGAGGAACTTGCTGTCGACCGCGGCCAAAAAAGCCACATATTTCTCCGTGGCTTCCACGATGCCGTCGTGCTGCGCCGGGTCGCCGGGATCACGGCCCAAAGTGTCCTCTTCGACGGCTATGGCGCCGGGATCATAATCCCAGGTGATCAGCTGATCGATGGCCACTGTTTTTTTGAGGTAACGATTGAAATCATCGGCATCGCCATAGATGTATTTGATATTGCCGGGGCGGCCAAGAGGACACCAGCGACCGGAACCGACGATCAGTTCCACTCCGGTGAAGCCGGCGGCGGAGATTGTTTTGAAGGTGC
>JAAYPL010000058.1 GCA_012519875.1 Clostridiaceae bacterium
ATCAGCTGCCATGCGGTGCGCCACGGGAGTGTGGTTATATGACAAAAGATGCAAAGGACCGGGTCATTTACCTAACAACTCCGTTAACGGTGGATAAGCGTGTCCGGCTTCAGGCCGGAGACAGAGTTCTCTTGTCCGGTGAAATCTATACGGCCAGGGATGCGGCGCACAAACGACTGCTCGACCAAATCAGTAAAGTTCAGCCGTTGCCTTTTGCTTTGCAGGATCAGGTGATCTATTATGTAGGGCCGGCTCCGGCACGACCGGGGCGTGTTATCGGCCCGGCAGGGCCAACGACCAGTTATCGGATGGATCGTTATACACCGGAGTTGCTGGATCGTGGCCTTTCCGGCATGATCGGCAAAGGCGACCGCAGCCTTGAAGTGGTGTCGGCAATGAAACGTAATCAGGCGGTTTATTTTTGTGCGACCGGTGGTGCCGCTGCCCTGCTGGCTCAATCCATTGTCCGTTCCGAAATCATTGCCTACGAAGACCTGGGACCGGAGGCCATCCGGGTCCTTACCGTGCGGGAAATGCCCCTGATCGTGGCCATTGATGCTTACGGCAATAATCTTTATGAAGAAGGAATACGACAATTCACCCAAGAGTAATGTGATGCAAGGATCAGATTTTTGGATTGTTGCTTGTGTTAGGTCAATTTACCGGTAAAATCAGCCGTGATGGCGTGTCACCGCCTGTATAAAGGGATTGACGGGCTGTTTGTGTTTTTGCCTGGCGGGACCAGATACCGGCGAAGTTGCTGTGAATGGCGTATTGGGGAAAATCAGACGAGGTTATATCCAGTCGCAGCCGGGATCCGGCCGGCAGTTGCCAGCTGATATCCCAACAGTCGATGATGGCCTCAACAATGGTTCCCGGCTCATAATGCTGACGGTTTTGATTGCCGCTTTGACGGTAAGCCAGAGTAGTAATGCCCGTTCGAATGTTATATGCCGTTCCGTCCTTTTTGATTTCCATCAACTTAATAGCAAAAGCCGTGTCGTCTGCGGTCGAGGCAACGTGCAGAACAACTCGGATTTTCCCAAGGATCGAAAGCGGCCTTGCCAGCGGATCCGACACAAAGCTCAGAACATCATCTCGGTAACCGCAGGCAGGCTGGGGAAGGCTGCCGATAGCCTGCGTGGTCGCCAGCATGGCTTCGGCTCCATGAGAAGGCACCGGATTCTCCGGATCGAAAGTGTAGGTTGCCACGGCGGTTTGCTCAGCCGATTCCAAACCCAATGTTGCTGCATTGGCCCGAATCCGGGACGCATCGAGGTAAAAGAGTGTTGTTTTTGTTTCGTTGAATGGATAAGAATCCTGCTTCAGCCAGCGATCGGCATTAATTTGATAGGTCAAAACACAACCTTCCGGTTTTTGATCCTGACAAAGGATGCGTTCAAACCAGGTAAACGCCTGGCGGATGTCGCTATTGTCGAGATGGTTGGTTGGCGCACCTGCCGTACAAGGCTGAAAAAAATGATTCCAAGCCCCTATCCGTAAAACACTATGTTTTTTGCTTTCTTCTGCCAAAGCTTTCCAACCCTCCAGCGCACTGCCCAGATGGTGATCATACCAGCCTTCGCCAATATATATCGGCACCTTGATTTTGGCCGGGATCTCTTTGAGCAATTGCCAGAACCCTTCATTCCAGTATATATCTTGGCGGTTTGTATTGGTGATCCAGTCGCGGTACCAGCTCAAACGGCCGCCCCACAGGTCTTCATCAACTTCGACCTGCGGCCGGTAGCGCAAAGATGCTTGATAATCAGCCGAAACCGGGAAACCGGCATTGGACATCGCCCATGAGGTCAACACATCTTGACGAAACAAACCACATTGATAGGCGGAAATAAATCGATCGGTTCCATAGTGCGTCAGATAGAGAGTTTTAACTTTATCCGGCAGAATGTCGGCGATAACCCAACCGGTTAAAGCCAGATAAGAATTCCCCCAAAAGCCGATGGATCCTGTCCAATTTTGTTCGGCCAGCCAGTCAACACACGCTTTACCATCTGCTCGCTCGTTGACATTGGGCTGCCATTCGCCCTCGGATCGTCCGGTTCCCCGACATATCTGATAAACAAAGGCGAAACCTCGTCGACTGTATTCCTCGCCATGCAGCCTAAGTATCGCTCCCTGATCCGGATAGCAACTACGCATGAGAATGGTTGGAAACGGACCGGGCCCGATCGGCCGGTGGATAACCGTACAGAGCCTGCAGCCATCGGGCATTGGCAGCATGATTGTTTCAGGTTGGCAGACTGTATGGGTTGGTGCGGTTTCCAGCCGGGCATAGTCTTGCTTCATTTCCGCCAGCACTTTAACCATCCGGTTGTTTTTTCCCATAGCTATATCTCCATGTCTAACAAAGCTGAGCCCAGACATTTTCCGTGACTGTCCAAAGCCAAGGAGCGTGTGACCCCGCCGCCGAGTGCCCGGGTCAGAATGAAATTCAGGGCGCCAAGCTGAGGCAGCTCGTAGCGTGTGACCGTCCCCTGAATCAGCGGCGCATAAAATTCAGCCACCCGGTCGGCGGTAACATGGGCTTTGACCTTTTCATAGTCTGCCAAATCATAGACAATTAACGAAATACAGGACAGATCGCCTTTATCTCCGGTGCGCGAATGAGCCAGATCTCTAAGCTTCATAGACCCTATACCTCCAACAAATTGACTTGACACTGAACCCATGTTTTAGGAATCAGTACCGACAACACCCCAACCACCGGCCGGATATATTTGCGAGCACCACCACCGCCGGCCGGTCCATTTAGGTAA
>JAAYPL010000059.1 GCA_012519875.1 Clostridiaceae bacterium
ACATAGCCTTCGGTGATGGAGTGCGGTCCCAAAAGCTTGTCTTCAATGGACAAGATGAAACAGGCCGAAGCTTGGGTTCGCGTGTAATCATCTGCCGACTCCACAACCTCGCCCGTATTTTCGTCATAATACCATAGCCCGCTCCGGCCTCCGGCGATCCCGTAACTGCGTTTCAAGCCGGTATTGAACCATTGAGGCGAGTTGGGGGCAAACATCTGGGCCAGCAGAGCAAACACCACTTCGTCATATAGTATCTGCCGCTGATCGTCATCTGCGATGAGGCCTTCATCCACCAAGGCGCTCACCCAAAAATCAACCAGCCGATGGGCGACCTGCCGCATGCTGGTTTCATGACCGGCTTTCGTCGGCAAACCAGCTTTTCGGAAATACTTCGAAGCAATGATGTCACAGGCGGTCTGGGAGTAATGGGCCGGAAATTCAAGGTTTTTCATATCGGTCAAGATGCGCCCACTTTTCCAGTCTTTAAGCAGGACATCACGTGTTTCCCATTCAAACAGATCGTAAACCGTCTTATCCGGCTGATCAAGCAGATCCAAGGTAAAACGGCGGGTGATAAGGTTGTGCAGCCCGACCATGGTATAGGTCCTCCCCTGATACAGGATGTTGTGGTGTTTGATATTATAACACACCAGATCTTGATTTCCAGACAGATTTTTGCTCTTGTTTATGATTAGATTTGACCATTGGTTTGCTATGATTTCCTTCCCGGCTTTAAGAGTCAAGTGTTGCTTTAAAACAACATTCAAGCTATCATTACTATGCTATGGATGTCTATGGATGTCATCAATATCCTATCATTCAAACAAAGGAGGAGAAACTTACATGAAGAAGAGAAAACTACTTTGCCTACTGCTTGCGTTGGCACTGGTCGGAACACTTTTGGCCGGATGTACAACGCCCTCGGAATCAAGCACCAAACCCCTGGAAAGCTCGAAGCCGGTCGAGAGCTCAAAACCGGCAGAAAGCACACCGCCTTCCGAAGCTCCCGGCCCTGAGGGAAAGCGCGTTCTCGGCATTATGATGTCGCTTTCTGACCCCACTTGGATCTTTTTGAATGGTGTCTTCGAAGAAAAATTCACCGCAGCCGGTTTTAAATACGATGCTGTTTCCGGCGAAAATGATCCATTGGTTCAAATCGAGCAGATCGAAAACGCCATTGTCCAAAAATACGACATGATTCTCGTCATCCCGCTTACGGGTGAAGCCTTGGCCGATGCCTGTCAACGCGCCATGGACGCCGGTATTTTCGTTTATTCGTTCATCAACAACTCGGTCAACAACCATGTTTACCGCACCGTTGATGCGGCTTATTCCGGCGAAGTCGCGGTTCAATACGGTGTTGAAGAGTGGGCTCTCAAGCACTTTGCCAATGCCGCAAACGGCAGCATTAACACCGTGCTGATCGGTAACGACGCCGACGCGCATACCAAAGCTCGCTACGTGGCAGCCCAGGAAAAACTGAAAGAATATCCGCAACTTAACGTTTTGTCGATCGAGGCTGTTGAGCCCTCTTCCACGGCCGGTCAGGCCTTGGCAGAAAACCTTCTGACCATCCATTCCGGTAAGGAAATCAATCTCTGGATCGTCCTCGACTCAGCTCAGGCTACCGGTGTCAATGCCGCCGTCATGGCAGAAAACTCCGGTGTGAAAAACATCGCTGATGTCGGCATGGTCAGCAACGCGCTCAATGCCGAAGCCGCCGGCTTGATCAAAGCCTCACTCAACAATGAATCCATCTACCGCGTTTGTGCCGCATCCGGTGGCGACACCCAGAAAAACGTACAGGAGATCGTTAACCAATCGGTTGCTTACTTTAAAGGTGAGAAAGTTCAGGATTTTTCACCGGTCAATGTTGACCTGGTAACTCCTGAAAATCTCAGCAACTTTGGTTTCTAAGCCACCCATCATCCAAAAAAGGGGCCTCGGCTCCGGCCGGGGTCCCTTTTTAATATTGTGAATAAACGGAGGCAAACGGGTTGAATCAAGACATCATTCTTTCCATGAAGAATATTACAAAAACCTATCCCGGTGTTGTCGCCATCGATAATATTTCTCTGGATTTTCGTCGTGGTGAGATCCATGCATTGATCGGTGAAAACGGCGCGGGGAAATCCACCCTGATCAAGTGCCTGTGTGGTGCCGAAACGCCGGATTCCGGAGTAATGGAGCTCAACGGCGTGCCTTACACCCGGATATCACCCAGAGATTCTCGACAGCATGGGGTTGAGGTCATTTACCAAGAAATAAACTTGATCGATGATTTGTCGGTTGCCGAGAACGTCTGCCTTGGCGATGAAATTGGCAAATGGGTAAGTTTCAGAAAACTTAATGCCAAGGCAAGTCGCATTTTTGAACGGATGAATGTCGCCATGGACGTCAAAAAAATGGTGCGCGACCTGTCAACAGCTCAACAACAGTTGGTCGAGATCGCCAAAGCGCTGTCGAAAGACGCCCAGCTGCTGGTGCTGGATGAGCCCACCGCTCCTTTGACAACCAATGAAGTGGAAAATCTCTTTTCCATCGTCGGCACCCTAAAATCCCACGGCGTAACGATGATTTACATCTCCCACCGTTTGGATGAGATTTTTCGCATTTCCGATCGGGTCACGGTATTGCGAGACGGAAAATTTGTCGAAACGTTAAACACAGCAGAAACCGACAGAAAAACCCTCATCAAGCTGATGGTCGGCCGGGAATTGTCCGAAACCTACCCTCGTCGTTCCAACATAACCGACATTCCGGTCATCGAGACCAGAAACTTATGTGGCAGTGTGCCTCGCAATATTAACATACACGTTAATAAAGGAGAAATTGTCGGCCTGGCCGGACTGGTCGGCGCCGGCCGCACGGAATTGGCCCGCGCCATTTTTGGAGCCGACAAAATAACTGCCGGCGAGCTTTTTCTGGACGGTCAACCAATAAAAATTCGTTCCCCCAAACATGCGATTCAAAAGGGAATCGGCCTCATTCCTGAAGATCGCAAACAACAAGGCTGTTTTCTGTATTTCGGCATCGATTGGAACATCTCAATTGCCAATATGCCAAGCATCTCCAGATTTGGATTTATTAAGCATAAACGTGTCAAACAAGACGCAATTAAATACCGCGATCTTTTGGATATCAGAACACCGTCCCTTGACCAATTGGTGGTCAATTTGTCCGGTGGCAACCAGCAGAAAGTCGTTCTGGCCAAAACCCTTGCCACCAATTCCAACGTGATTATCTTCGACGAGCCCACCCGAGGAATTGATGTGGGGGCAAAACAGGAGATCTATCAGCTGATGACCCGGCTGGCCGATGAAGGAAATGCTATTTTGATGATCAGCTCGGATATGGAAGAACTCTTGGGCATGTCCGATCGTCTCTATGTCCTGTGTGAGGGGAGACTTGCCGGACAGCTAAAAAGAGAAGAGTTCGATCAGGTTCGCGTGTTGGAACTGGCTTCGGGCGAAGAATAGTGAGGAGTTAATTTATGGAAGGCGCCAAAAAATTTGTTCAAAAATACTACCTGTTTCTTGTGTTGCTCTTGGTCGTCATTTTCTTTTCGATTATGTCCGAGCCTTTTCGCACGACAAAAAACTTCATCAACATTCTCGTGCAGAATTCTTATCTGGTCATCGCATCCATTGGCATCTCACTGGTCATGATCAGCGGCGGAGCTGACTTGTCCGTTTCCTATCAAATTGGTTTGGTCAGTGTTTTCACGGGAATTATCACCATTGATATGGGTCTGTCGCCGGTGCTCGGCGTTATCGTCGGCCTGGCCCTGGGCGTTGTCTTGGGCTTCATAAACGGGTTTTTCACGGTCGCGCTCGATGTCCATCCGATGGTTACCACTTTGGCGACCATGACTATTTTCCAAGGTGCTGCGCATATCATTTCCGAATCAAAGACATATTTTGATTTTCCCGTTTCCTTCAAAGCAATCGGCCAACGTTATGTCGGTGGTATTCCGGTGGCGGTAATCATTACGCTTGGCATGGTCATCATCGCTTATGTCATGCTCAATCATACCTATTTCGGCCGATATCTATACGCTATCGGCGGAAACCAAGAGGCCGCGCGTCTGGCCGGGATCAACATCCGGCTGATTCGGATCGCCGGATTTATTGTCGCCAGCCTTTTTATAGCGGTTTCAGCGATCGTCCTGACCGCCCGCTCCGGCACGGCCAAAGTCGATTTGGCGTCCGATGCCGTCTTCAGTTGCTTTACGGCCTGTGTCCTCGGCGGCATCTCCTTTAGAGGTGGCGGTGGCAATATTCTGGGAGTCGTTGTCGGCACCTTGATTATCGGCGTACTGGGCAACGGGATGCAGATGATCGGCCTGAGCATGTACTCTCAATATATTGTCAAAGGTGCCATCCTGATCGGTGCCATCGCATTCGACAATTATCAAAAAAAGCATCGGGTTAAAAAACTGGATGTTCCCCAAACCGCATAATTTTAATTACGCAAGGAGCAATCAAAAAGGCGGTCTCAAAGGAGGCTGCCTCTTATTACTTATTACTTGGTTAAAAATTCTTCCAAAAGGGGCGGCGCAAGCGGCCGGGAATAATAAAAACCCTGTATTTCATCGCAGTTATAATTTTTTAACAAATCAATCTGTTGTTTTGTCTCCACGCCCTCGACGGTTACCTGCGCCTTTAAAAGTCGGGAAAACAAAATGATCATCCCCAGCATATTTGCTTTTCTGTCATCATGCTCAATATCGTCAACAAAGCTTTTGTCAATTTTGATCCGATCAATGGGGAGCAGATATAGCCGCTGTAAAGAAGAATATCCCTTGCCGAAATCATCAATAGCGATCTTGACACCGAGCTCTTTTAATTGACGCAGCGTCGTAACTGTTCGCAACGGGTCGACCGAAAAAGCGCTTTCGGTCACTTCCAGTTCAAAATATTGGGGATCAACACCATAATCCTGCAACAGTTTAGCCACACTGTCGACAAAGCCGTCTCTTTGCAATTGAATAATCGATATATTAATCGAGAAGCGGAGTGGAGGAAAGCCTTTCTTAATAAAATCCAGATGCGTTTCCAAGGTTTTTTCCAGAACCCATAAACCCACGTCATGAATCAGACCGGTTTGTTCAAGGATAGGAATAAATTGACCGGGGGAGATCCGCTCGTTGGCCGTGGGAGCCCAGCGCAGCAGTGCTTCGGCTCCGGCAACCTGCTCGATGGCAAAATTCACCTGTGGCTGAAATTCAAGAAAAAACTCTTTCCTTTTCAATGCATCAAACAGTCGGTTGGTCAGTGTTGTGTTATCCGAGATGTATTCCTGCATCTGCTCTGAAAAGAACGTAATCCTATTGTTGCCAAACCTGGCGTTATAGCCGGCCAAGTCAACATTTCTCAGGAGCAAATCCACCTTGCGGCCATCCTCGGGATAGAGGGCAATGCCGATGCTGATGTCGATAAACAAAGCCTCTATATCCTGATGGGTCGCGACCGGTCGGGAAAAAGCCTCCATGATCTCATTCGCGTAGGTCAATGCGTGTTCCCTGTCACGCAGATTTGGGATGACCAGGATAAATTGACTGGTTCCGGATCGGGCGATCATGTCTTTGTCCTCGACAAGCTTCTCGAGGATCTCGGCAACTTTAACGATTATTTGATCACCGACATTATGTCCGTACGTGTTGTTGATGGTGCGAAAGTTAATCAGCTCAACATTCAGCAGGGCGATCCTGGTTGAACCTGCTTCGCCCTCAGTGAGTCGCTCCAGTTCATAATTCAACAGGTTGCGATTGGCCAAGGCCGTTTTTGTATCGTAAAAAGCATATCGATGCACTCGATTTTCATAATCGATTTTTTTCTTGATATCACCCAGCATATTGGCAATAATCTGGAGAACATACTGGCGGTTCGCATTGGTTCTCAGGTCGTTGCGTTCATAGTACTCCACGACAAGCATGCC
>JAAYPL010000060.1 GCA_012519875.1 Clostridiaceae bacterium
GCAGAAAATGGGTTACACGAACGTACTCTCGATGGACGGCGGCATTCGTGCCTGGCGGGAAAAAGGATTTCCGCTCGCGGAATAACTCACGGCAGAGCAGCCGCTTGCCACGGATCGTTCCGCCCTGTCAATCGTTGCCCAAATTCAACGCCACCCAAAATTACGAGTATATCCGGGGGTAGGCACGCCTCCATCTCCATCAAGGTGTTCCTTACGACTTTATTGCCACAATTACCCACGAATGAGTATTATGAAGCAGACTCGTATCAATATTTAAATTACCTAATTTAAATATCCCTGACGGTATTCCCGCTTTTATTTGTGGCTCCCTACCGTCGGGCAGAACCGTTTCATCCAGTTTTATCTTCTCGCTAACAATGACGCCTGTGCGTCCTTCAGATAATCGCTTTTCCCAATTCTGTTTTGACGGTCCAAGGGGCACAAGAGCATTTTCAAAAATACAATATTGCGTAAAAAAATCATTTGCCAAGGCATCCATTTCTTCAAATGAAAATCCATGGTCCTCAAGCAACTCGCTATTTGGCGTTCCAATAACAACTGTTCCACCTTTGCGCGTAATTCTTGCCAGCTCCGCCAAGGCTTGCCGTTCCTTTCCGTATTCCTTGATGTGTTCCAGAACTTCACTGCAGATGGTCAGATCATATTGATCATCATGATACAGATCCATCGATGTAATGCTCTGAATACTAAATGTGGCTTTGTGGCCATAATGTTTCCTTGCAAAACGAATAGCATGTTTTGAAACATCTGTGCCATGCACCATGTTAGCGCCCGCGTCTTTTAGAAGGGAGCAACCATATCCACTGCCGCAACCTATGTCGGCTACTGTTTTGCCATATGCAAACTGGCCAGCGAATGCATAAAACTTTTGATGATTCAAAAAATTCTTCAATTGATCTGAGGTTGCAGGTCTTTTCAGGCCATAACGATTGATCGATAAACCATCCGGATAAACTCTGACAAAATCTTCGAAATAATATTTTTTTGAAATTCTTCCATAAAGGCGAGCCAATACTTCATAGGCTTTTAAAATGAGTGCCCTCATTTTCAATTCCTCCCCAAAACCAGCGAAATGGAGAAGTAGGATCGCGGCGGCTCCGGTTGTCCGGATAGCTTTCCCGGGGCAATCAGTGTAACCGCACACAATTGACCACAAAAACCAACAAAAAGCCTTTTCGTACGTATAACTGCTTGAGATAAATCAAGTTGCATGTCTCCAAAGAGGCTTTCCAGTGACTCAATCTACCACACGGCCTGTACTTTTCGGAGCATGTTTTCCTAGACTCGTTACCGTTGCCTTTGATCGGCAGGACAGCAACTCCGATGGAGGCGCCGTTCTGCTCAAGGTGGCAGACAAAAACCTCGGCCTGACCGAATGCCTGGAGAAAACCATTCGCGACTCCCGACAGCCCGGCAAGGTCCTTCAGCGAAACCCCGACCTTCTCCGGCAGCGCATCTTCAGCATTGCCGCCGGCTACCCGGACTGTAACGATGCCGATTCATTAGCCAAAGGCCAATCCAGCATCATTGCTGAATTCTCCCGAGCTCTTGTAAAATTCCTTACCAGTCTGCGGATTTTTTGTCGAGTTTGCCGCGTAATTTGCAGTTTCGTGAATTAAAACAAGGCCCAGAATTCTACTTCATCATTCGCACAGTTATTGTCCCGGATTTTTAACCCTGCCGAGAAAAAGTATTGCTCCCGTCTGATTATCGCGAATCAAATAAATGAATGGACGATCAATAATGATGCCCAGCGGGTCAGGTGTTGAAGTGTAAGACATCGTCACTGCTGCAGCAGCGGATGCCTCTGTGCCTGCCTCGTCAAGGGTAATGGCCGCCTGGTGAATAACCTTTCCAATATACAGGTTCAAACTCCCATCCATTCCGGAAAAATCCGCTTTGTCCGCATCAAAGGCATCAATAATGCCCATATCAATCAGAGTTTCCGACAGATCGAGTTTTGCCCCATATTCAAATTTGGGCATTCTTAAATCGACTTCCCGTATTTCAAGGGATTTCACTATTTCATCAATGGCCATAGAGGAGAGGTTCTGTTCAAAACCATTAAACATGCCGGCATCTGGGACTATAATGAGCATGGAAAAGGCATTGCCATAGTAAGGCAACTGCACCGCCGTGTAATCGGCTCCCCTGACCGCTGCATACTTCTCGCCATTTTCGCCGCTGCCTTCCCTTGAGATCATCATGGGGACAGTCACAGTGGTTCCATCATCAAGGTGAAAAACACCATCATAGGTATGAACGGGGTCAAAGGGCATCCCCCAGGAGGCATTAAAATAAATGGTATTGGTCAGCACCAGTTTTGTATCATTCGTTACATCATCCTGATCGAGAAGGTCCTTGATTTTGTTCTCGGTCTGCTCCGCCACCCAGTCATTTATTGTGAGTCTTGACTGTTCAGGATCGTTCATGAAATCAACCAGCCTGATACCCGCGCCGTAATTGATCATAAGCGTATCGAGGTATGTATTAAGAAATGAATGATCCTTCTGCCCCCAAACTTCATTGCCGATATTCAACTTCAGGTATTTATCATTATTCGCGGGATCGCCCTGATCCCGGTTTTTCAGGCCAAGACCAAGCTCGTTGAAGAGTGAATGCAGTTTTTCCTGATGGAAACTGAAGTTCATTGTGTTGGCTATCTGGGTTTCCGTCTGGTTTCTCGCCCCCGCCCAAGTCATGGCCATGGCAACCGAGATGCTGTATGGAGAGAAAAACAGGTTTCCTGATTCACTGCTTATGCTGCGGTATAAATCAACGGCGAAGAAATTGTTGCCGGCGACAAATGAATTGAATTCATCTCCGGTATTGTCAGGATCAAGCTCCCTTGATTCAGGGGATGAGAGGAATAAGAGAGATCCGACGCTTTTGTGATCACTACCTCCATTGGCGGCAGGCCTGTTGCCGTCTCCATTACATGCGGATAAAAGCAGAAGCGCCGTAATCAAATAAAATAATCGTCTTATTTTCATTTGATTAAATCTCCTATTGGCTTCCCAATAACCCATGACCCGTACAGCAATCGCCATCCGCGACAATCGGTGTGTTATCGGACAGCTTCATGAATTGCCGCATACGCATCCTGGCCGATGAAAAGCCCGCGCGATCAATATCCGCAAGCACAGGAAGGATCGGCTGCCGTTTCTCTCCGGCAACCGGTGCGTTCTTCCCCCTCGCTTCCTTGGATATGCTTTATTAGATTGTAGCAGAAGATCGGAGCGATCAATATTGGATATTTTGAAATATCGGATATGGCATATGCGAAACTGACGGGTCAGGTAAAGACGGACTCGAAAATACACCAGAATTCGATTTGTATAATTATAACTGCACTGACTACGCCATCCAGTTGGCTGGCATGGCCGGGACAATGCTTCCAGACCCGCAGGGCTCGTTTGGCGATTTTGGAACAGGATCCAACCCCAACATGCTTGGAAATGCAATGGACGAGTATATGGTGCATCAAAAATTGATCAGAAATGATGAAATCAGGAAGCTAAACAAGCTCTTGGCTAGATAATGGGACATTGACAAAGCTAGGATGCGTGGGGGTTTTGGGATCAACATCAGATGAACAAGCATAAAATGCTTCGATTCCTAATTTCATGTTTCCTTTCGATGTGCATTGTTTTTGCGATGAGTACCAGCTTTCGATTTGTGTCATCACAGGACGATTTAACAACATTTGACAAGATAATGGATTATTTATATATACCAGCCATTGGCTTTCTCGACTTTCTTTTGGGAGAGGGTTCACACTTCGACCGCACCAAGATCTATTGGGGAGTGTCATTACCGTTTTACGCCGCTGCAATATGGAGTCTTCTCTATTTGTTGGATTGGATATTTGTACGCTATAGAAGATGCAATGGGAAGCATTAGCCGGTATATGTGATATCCCGGAATAAGACGATTCGTTTGACGCTGGTCACGATCTTTACAGGAATCCACGGTTGTATTTATTGGGCGAAGTTGTTCGCATCATTTTTGCGCCGCCAAAAGTAGGTGTTCGGGACGCAATTGCCTGAAAGAACAAATTGCGATCGTGTGCGTAGGTTGTCGGCGACAATGCCTTCTATGCGGACGGACGGATAGCGAAGATGAAGCTGGGGAACGGGCGCTATGAAGCGCACGAGCACCGGACGCCGGGCACTCCGACGGTATATAAGCTTGGAATCGCCGTGGAGGACGGCAGCCTCACGCGGATCGAATACGATTTCCATCCTGCGACCAACAACGGCAATGTCTGGAAACAAAGGATCATTCGTCCCCAGTTCAGCGCAGAGCAGGAGTACAACTATGATGCGCTTAATCGCATAAGCGGCATGTATGAATCTGCTGCCGTAAACAGAGCA
>JAAYPL010000061.1 GCA_012519875.1 Clostridiaceae bacterium
CGGCCTATGTTTTGCTGGGTTCGGAGCCGGATCTGCCGGCTGTCGATGATCACCGATCTCTGTCGGCCGCAAGAGCATCGATCAAGGGACGGTTGATAGCAAGCCTGACCGATGGCTGGTCGATGAAGTTTATTTCAGCCGTTCCGGAGGATGCCCAGCCCGAACGCTTCATGAGCAAAATAACGCTGGGAGATTGGGCGGATCACCAAGACCTCAAGGATTCTTCCGGAACCGGAACCTATCGAAATACATTTAACTGGCAAAAGGGCCAAGGCCCGATGGTGCTCGATCTGGGCCGGGTTGGGGACATCGCCGTCGTCCGTGTAAATGGACAGGAAATGCCGCCGATGCTGATCTATCCGTATGCAGCTGATATAACCGAGTTGCTGACAGAGGGCGTCAACGAACTTGAAGTCAGCGTTACAAATACCCTGCGTAACGGAATGATCGGCCAAGGGTTATTCCGTGGCCCCCGCGGCCGGGCGCTGTCCGGTCTTGTCGGTCCGGTCAGATTGCTAAGTCACAAAGACGCCGTCAAGGGGTGAGCTCCTCAATCAGTTTTTGCAAAACCTCATTGGTCAATGACAGTTCTCGCGACGAGCCGATAAAAACTGAAATCGCCGGTGGATCGGTCTTTTTGTTCTTCAAACGATATTCCGCCGGTCGACAGCCGTAAGTTTCCCCAAAATGGCGGTTCAGATATTTGATATCGGAAAACCCGCTTTCAATGGCGATGGAGCTGATGCTTTTGTTGGTGGTCGACAGCATGTTGGCAGCCAGGGACAGGCGCACCTGCGCCAGATATTTTTGATAGGAAATCCCAAGATGCTTCCGGATAAAATGAGAAAGATAAAACGTGCTGAGCCCTTCACGGCGTGCCAGATCCTCCAGGGTGATCTTGTATGCCGCGTTATTGTTAATGTACAGAAGAATCCGATTTAAACGGTCAAGGTTGCTTTCGTAAGAGTCAATTTCCTTTTGGGCGGTTATTTTGTATGGCAGTTCGGAGAGCAATGTGAAAACCAGTGTATTGAGCAATGCCATCAAAAGAAATTGGGAATTAGGTTTGCTGTCGGCAAAGGTGCGGATGACATCAAGCAAGACCTGCCGAACTGCCGGCCAGCGGGAATCCTGCTGGCCGTGACGCAGATGGCGCTCGCTAAAACGAATATATTGCAGGTCGGAAAAATAACGCTTGCAGAAAGTCGGTGTGAACTGGATCACAAAAAGCAGGTTGCCCTCGCCGGTCTGGCGCAGAGAATGAATCTCAAAATGATTGACAACAAAAATGTCCCCTCGATTCAATAAAATGTTTTCCGTACCCAGCGACAGCCAGACCGAGCCTTGCAGGACGTACAGGACCTCAACTTCACCATGCCAATGCTGTATCCTTTGATCAATTGTCACAAAATAGGCATGCAGGCCCAGCCCTTTAATATGCTTGATAAATTCATAGTCGTGATTTCTGTTCACAAACTCTCCTCCCTCACTTGCTTCTTGATAATAGCAAGATTGTCGGCCTTTTTCAACTAGCAAGTCTTTGAGTTTTTATGCGATTCATGCTTTAATAGAATAGGCAGCGGGTCATGTTCTGTGCCCGGTCTGTCTGTTTAGCTCGTGTATTATTATTTTTCGGGAGGTCTGCGAAATGAAAACAACAATTAATTACGGTATGGTTGGCGGCGACGTAAACGCTTTTATCGGCAAAGTCCATCGTGGCGCAATTGCCTTTGAGCCGAACACGACCTTGGCGGCGGGATGCTTCAGCCGCAATTCGGAAAAAAACCTGCTGACAGCACAAACCTATCGTGTTCCGGCGGATCGCACCTATGCCAGTTATGAAGAAATGGCTGATAAAGAAAGCGTGCGTCCGGACAAGATCGATTTTGTCGTTATCTGCACACCCAATAATACCCATTATGCGATTGCCAAGAAGTTCTTGGAAAAAGGCTTTAATGTTTTCTGCGAAAAGCCGATGACCTGGGAAATCGCCGAAGCCGAAGAACTCGAAAAAATGGCTCGGGAAAAAGATCTCCTTTTCGGTGTTGCGTATGCCTATTCCGCCTATCATATGGTCAAATTCGCCAAGATGCTGGTTGATGAGGGGAAACTGGGTGAGATCATCAACGTTAACGGTGAATATCCTCAGGAATGGCTGATCGACGAGTTGAGCGAAACCATCAGCAAAACGGCCAAATTCTCCGGCTGGCGCGCCGATCCCAAGGTGTCCGGCATATCCAACTGCACCGGCGACATCGGCACGCATATTGAGAATACGGTTTCTTACATTACCGGTCTGCGCGTGAAGCGTCTCTGTGCTCGCACCGACTATTTCCAAAACGAGCTTGACCTCAACTCCAATGTTCTGCTGGAACTGTCAAATGGAGCCAGCGGCGTTTTCTGGAGCTCTCAGGTCGCCATCGGCCACCAGAATGGCCTTCGCGTCCGAATTTACGGCACCCTCGGTTCGATAGAATGGATCCAGGAGCAGCCCGAACAGCTCAAATTTACCCCCCGAGGCGAAGCGCCGCAGATTTACTCCCGCGGTGGCGGTTATGTCAGAGGCCGTGCCGCTGAACTGAGCCGTATTCCGGGTGGCCATGTTGAAGGCCATTATGAAGCCTTTGCCAATATGTATAAAATCTACATGACCGCCTTGCTGAAAAAGGCCAACGGCGAGCCGTTGACCGAGGACGATCTGGATTTCCCCAATGCTACGGACGGGGTCGAGGGCGTCAAGTTCCTGCATGCTGTTATCAACAGCGGCAAAAACGACTCGAAATGGGTCACAGTATAATCGTATTGGAGGATGTTTATGCAACCCAAATTTACACACCTGATGCAGCTGGGCATTTTAGTTAAAGACCTGGAAAAAGCCATCAAGCATTATGAGGAATTTTTAGGGTTCGGCCCGTGGAAAATTATCGAATTCGGGCCGGAAATGTTTCCCAAGATGCTGGTTGACGGTAAACCCGGCATGCTCGAAATCCGCTGTGCTTTTTGCCAGTGTTTCGGCATGGAGATCGAGCTGATCCAGCCGGTGTCCGACAGCGTCTACAAAACCTGGCTTGAAGAGCACGGCCCGGGCCTGCATCACATCGCGGTACGGACCAAAGATCAATTCGGACAGGTTATCCGGGATGTCAAGGAGCGGTTTGGCAACAAGCCTTGGATCCATGCTAAAGAAGACAATGGCAAGGATGGCGAAGGCATGGAGTTTGCCTACCTGGATCTGGCCGAAGAAATGGGCCTGTACGTCGAAATCTATAATGAAGCCCGCACCGGCGGCCTTCCCTATGAAACAACTGAGAGGTAAAAAAATGAGTAAGTTACAAACAGGACTTTATTTGTATTCTGTTCGCAAAGCGATGGTCCACGATTACATGGGCACCATTGAGAAAGTTGCCGGATTGGGCTATAAAAATATAGAATTATCCTTTGAAAGCCCGCACCTGGCTCGTTTTGACGTGCCCTGCCCGGCGGCCGAACTACGGGCCGCGACGGAAAAACTGGGCCTGACCATTGTCTCCAGCCATGTCGTTTACCATTCCTATCTGGACTGGGACGAAGTTATCGCTTATCTGAAAGAGGCCGGCTGCCAAGGCATCACTATCCCGATGTATCTTTACAACCTCAGTCTGACCCGCAGTCGCTCCGAGGAAGCGTATTATTTCAGTGAAATACTCAACAAGCTGGGACAAAAATGTGCCGACAACGGCTTGACTTTTCACTATCACAACTTCTACAACGAATTCGAGCAGTATGACGGCAAATACATTTTTGATATTTTGCTGGAAAATACCGATCCGGATCTGGTTAATTTCGAGTTTGATATTTATTGGGCCACCCGAGGCGGCGTTGACCCGGTGCAGTGGATGGACAAGCTCGGTTCCCGCATCAAGATCATCCAAGTTCAGGATCTGGAAAAGGACGCCAAGAATCTCAATCTCGTCGAAGTTGACGGTTCCTTTGATAATGCTTTCTATCCCAAGATTCACACTCACCATGGCGACTATACCGAAATCGGCAATGGGCTGATTGATTTCGAGAGGGTTTTCGCCAAGGCCAAGACGATGGAGAGCTTGGAGTATGTCATGGTTGCCCAAACCGAATGCGGCAGCAAGTCTGAATTGCAAAGCGCAGCGGAAAACCTGGCGACACTGAAGCGGATGCTTTGAAAACCAAACAACTAATGGAGGAATATAATCATGACGACCTTGCCGATTGGCTTACAACTGTTTTCTGTACGAAAAACGATGGAAAAAGACTATATGGGAACCTTGCAGAAGGTTTCGGACATTGGTTACAAGAACATTGAATTCGCTATTTTCCCCTATAACAATGGTGAGTTCGAACCGGAAATGAGCGGCCGGGAGCTGAAGGCCCGTCTGGCTGATATGGGACTTTCCGTGGTCAACACCATGGTTGCGTTCCACGAGAAGCTGGATTGGGACAAAGTCATTGAATACTGCAATGAGCTGGGAAGCCTTGGTTTTTGCTCACCGATTTTCTTTTACAAAAATAAAGACGCCGTTTTTGAGCGTGCCGAATGGCTCAACAAAATGGGTGAAAAAAGCGCCAAAGCCGGCATGGAGTTTTATTTCCATAATCATTTTATGGAGTTCCAAAAATTTGACGGCAAAACGGTCTATGAGTATTTGCTGGAAAATACCGATCCCCGCTATGTGTTGTTCGAGCTTGATACGTTCTGGGCTCAGCGCGGCGGCGTCAATCCGATTGATATCATGGACCAAGCCGGCCAACGGCTGCGCCTGATCCACCAAAAAGATATCAGCAAGGATACCCGTCCGGTTAATCTCCTTGAGGTCATTCCTGAGGGAACCAGTATTACCTATGATGTCTTTTATCCGCTGGGATCCTCCAATCTCGACTTTGTTGAGGTCGGAACCGGCATCATGGATATCCGCGGCATCTTAAAGAAAGCCAAGGAACTGGGCTCGGTCAAATATATTATCGTTGAGCAGGATCAGACCATCCTGACCGAACTGGAAAGCATCAAGGTCAGCTATGACTGCATGAGTCAGATCCTGAAGGAACTGGAATCAGAACAAGCGTAAACGGAGATAATCTGAAAATGAAAAAATTGCGACTTGGTGTCGTCGGTTGCGGTGTCATCAGTAGAATTTATATGGGTAATTTGGCGAAAAGCCGTTGGGTTGAGGTCATCGCGGTTGCCGATCTCTTTATTGAGAAGGCGCGTGAGCTGGCCGACCAGTTTGGCGTTGCCAAGGTTTGCACGGTGGAGGAGCTGTTGGCCGATCCGGATGTGGATATGGTTGTCAATCTGACCGTTCCCAAAGCCCATTTTGACATTAACATGCAGGCCTTGGCCGCCGGAAAACACGTCTACTGCGAGAAACCGCTGGCGATGAGTTTTGCCGATGCACAAAAATCCCTTGAATTTGCTCAGTCCAAAGGCCTGATGCTGGGCTGCGCTCCGGATACCATTTTGAGTTCACCGCTGCAAACCTGTCTGAAAGTGATCGAAGAAGGTTGGATTGGCAAGCCGTTGGCGGCCACAACCAACTTTCTTTGCTCGGGACACGAACTGTGGCATCCGACACCGGAATTCTTTTACAAACCAGGCGGTTGCCCGATGATGGATATCGGCCCCTATTACGTTACCGCCATGGTCATGCTGTTGGGAGCGGTCAGCAAGGTCAGCTGCTTTGCAAAAAAATCTCTTCCCCGGCGGGTGGTTCGCAGCCAACCCAATGCCGGCCAGATTATTGATGTGGAAACCTATACCCATTATTCCGGGATCATGGAATTCAGAAGCGGTGTTATTGCCAACATCAATACCAGCTACGATGTCTGGATTTCCAGTCTGCCCTTTTTGGAAATTTACGGCTCTGCCGGTGTCCTGATCGTGCCGGATCCGAACTTCTTCCAGGGAGAGGTCAAGGTCTTCCGCGGAGAAAGCATGGTGGATGCCATCAAGGGACTGCCGATGGAAGATGCCTTGGAGAAAATTCACAGTCCGGAGATGTTTGACTATTTCCGGACCATACCGCAGCCCTACAATATGGATCAGGGCAATTTGCGCGGTCTCGGCGTTGTCGACATGGCCAAGTCATTGGTGGAGGGCCGCAAACATCGTATGGCGGCCGAGTTGGCTTGCCATGTCACCGAAGTTCTTTCGGCTTTTGGCACATCAGCCAGTGAAGAGCGGGTCGTGCGCATGGTCAGCACGTATGATGGCATGACGCGCCTGCCGGAAGGCGAGGGGATATTCGAAAGACTTGACTGAACGAGCCAATATTGTGTTTTTCTAGCTTTGAGGTGATTGTTTGCTGGATCTGATGGTCGTTGATGACGATGTGATGGTCGTCAATGATTTGATTGGTTTAATTGACTGGGAAGCAAACGGTTTTAATATTGTTGCCCTGGCTTATAATGGCAAAACAGCCTTTGAGAAGTTCAACCGTCTGAAACCGGATGTCGTGATTACCGATGTCGTCATGCCGGCGATGAAGGGCATCGACCTCTTGCGTCAAATCAAGGCAGTTGCTCCGGACACGATCGTGATTCTGATTTCATCCTACTCGGAATTTGCCTATGTAAAAGAGGCCTTGGATCTGGGCGCTTTTGGCTATTTGCTGAAGGATGAAATCAGTGCCGAATCGTTGCAGGATCTGCTAAGCCGGGTGAAGGCATTGGTGCAGTCGGAGGCGATATCGGTCAGCCCCCTTGCCAATGTTATGTTCGACAGGGTGGTGGCCTCATCGCCGCAAAAGCCGTTTTTCTACATGATCTGTGAAATTGACGCGCCCTTTCCCCTGGCCGAAATCATCGGCAAGGAAAGGATTGACCTGCCGGTATTTCACAGCGCCGAAATCCAGTTTGTCCGCGATGTTGTCTTTGAACAGGTCCGTGTCCGCCATGTCTTTGTGGTTTCCGACTCACGGCTGATCCTGGAGCTGTCCCTGAATAAAAAGCCGGGACAACATCCGCAAGCCCGTGAAGATCTGTTCTTTTTTGCCAAGTATCTGCAGCGGGAATTCGGTGATCGATTCAAACGGGTTGTTTCGTTTTTCTTATTGAATGAGCCTCTCGACCGACAGGAAGTACGGTCGTTTTATCAAAGATATGAACCTCATATTTACAACCGGATCTTTCTGGGGTCGGGCTTGCTCATTGACTTGACCGATGAAAGGCTGAACCAGACCGGCTCGCCGCGTATTCCGGTAAGCGATGAGCTGGTGGCTTTGATCAACGAGAAAAATCGTGAAAAAACAATCCGGCAAATCAACAACCACTTCCGGGAGATCATCGATCGGCGCGATTATAACGGGTTAATCGGTTTTTTGGAGTCGTTGGCCGGTTTACTTGAGTTTTTCAGTCTCGAAACCGGACAATCGCCCCTTAAGATCGCCGCTCGTCAAGAAAGCAGCAAATCCGTGACCAACATTGAACAATGCCGGAACTGGATCAATAATGAAATCGAAAAGTTGCTTGATGATTTGGATGCCGGCGAAAAATATTCGCGAAATGTACAAAAAGCCATCATCTACATCCGAAAAAATTACGCCGACCACGATTTGGGCCTGTCTGATATTGCCGACTCCGTCGGCTTGAGCACAGCGCACCTTGGTTTTCTGTTCAAGAAAGAGACCGGTGTCACTCTTAATCGTTTTATCACCAAAGTGCGCATGGAAAATGCGATGGAAATGCTGCGGCAGACGGATTGCAAGATGTATGACATCGCCGTGTCGGTCGGCTATCGCTCCAGCCAGTATTTCAGCCAGGTTTTTACCCGGCAGATTGGTTGCACGCCAAAAGAGTATCAGCGGGTTTACGGCAAAGCATGAAACATCTACTGAAAAGCAATTCGATCACGCGTAAGTTATCCAATATCATTATCAAGACCGCGTTGATCACGATGATTGTTGTTTCTTTGCCGGGAACCTTTCTTTTTTCGGCTCTGATCAAGGACAGCGCAATAACCGACAAGAAAAATTTGATGCATGAAATTATGAATCAATTTGACTTTAAAATCGCCAGCATTTCAGCGCAGTGCCGGCGTATACAGTATGATGACGAGCTTGGGCGCCTGCTCGGCCGTTATTATCAGGGAGAAGATGTCGCAAGCGGCATCGCCATCCGGTTGAATTCGTTGATCTCCCCGTTGGGTACTTTCTATCGGAATGTTCTGATCGTTACCGAACAGGGGGATTTGTTCACATCAATCACCCGGATCAGCTCCGGTGATCTGGCGGCTTTGAACATTGAAAACCCCGCCCGTCCGGAAAACTATTATCTGATCGAACCTTTTTATTATTACGATGGGCTCGGGAATATGCAAAGCGGTTTGAGCTACATCAGCTCCTTTACCGCCAACAGCGGTGTGAGCGGCCGGATCATTATCAATATCGATTTTTCAGCGTTCATTTCAATTTTTAAATCCATCGAGGATGAAGTGGATGGCTATCAGTGGATTGGCTATGATCAAAAGTTGCTCTATCCGACCGATTCGGCCAAACCCCTCCTGGAAATGGACAGGATCACCCGAGCATCACAAGAAGCGGGCTTCGACTATGATGCGGTTATTGAAAACGGCAATACGAATCACATCCTGGTTTTCTCCCAGGAGTCAAAAGTAATTTTTCTGGCCCAGGTTTCCAGAGGAAAACTGCTGGAGCCGTACAACTGGTTTTTCCTGTATTATGTTTTTTCGCTTCTCCTGATGATTGCGGTTATCCTGATCGCGGCATTGCCGATGATGCGGCGGCAGCTGAAGCCGTTGCAACAATTATCCGCCAGCATGAAGGATTTTTCGGCCGGCCAATTGCTGGTCGAGTCCGACATCCACACCAATGATGAGATTGAGGATCTGAGCAATTCCTTTAACGCCATGACCCGCCAGCTGCGCTTTTACATTCAAAAAACGCTGGAAAATGAGAAAGATAAGGAACGCATGCGTTACAGTTTGCTGATTTCACAAACCAAACCCCACTTCATCTATAATACATTGAACACCATTACGTATCTGGCCCGGCAAAACCGCAGCGCCGATATCATTACGGTCAATTCTGCGCTGATCAAGATTCTCCGGGACTCCTTGCGTATCGGTGATATGCAGGTTTTTGACTCCGTCGCCCAGGAAATTGAAGTGGTTAACCAATATATTGTCATTCAGCAATATCGCTATGGGAGAAATTTTTCCCTTGACTGGCAGGTTGATCCGGATATTCTCCATCTGCCGATACCCAAAAGCCTGATCCAGCCGCTGGTCGAAAATGCGCTTTTTCACGGCCTGCTGCCCTGCGAAACCGAGAAAGGACAAGGGGAAATAAGCGTCGTTATTCGCGGAATCAATGACAAAATTATCATCCAGGTGTCGGACAACGGTGTGGGCATGGATGCCGAGAGTCTGGAGCAGGTTCATCAGTGGTTGCGAAAAGGAACAGGTGTCCGCGGCAAACATGTCGGCTTGAAAAATATGGTCAATCGTGTTAACTATTTGTATGGACCACTTGAGAGCGGCGATCGGCTGCAGATCGAAAGCCAGCCGCAACAGGGCACGACCGTTACAATCCAACTTGATCGGACCAGCAGAAAATCACCCAGTGATATGGTCTTCCGTTTTGATTGATGATGGTCAGAACAGTAAGAAGCACAAACTTGTCGTTGTTTATGCACAATTCGGTCATGGTTACTGCCGGACAAACAAGTTATACTGTTTATAACAGTTGATTGGGAGGTAATAAAATGGAGCCGATTGGTATTGCTGTAGGCGGGAACATGGTTCTCGACTACTATAAAGAGCTGGATGTCTACCCGGCGCATTCCACGCTGGCCACGATCAACAAGATAAGCCGGGAGACCGGCGGTTTGGTTTGTAATTGTGCCCAGGCCCTAAGCAAATTGGATCCGAGCATTCCCATCACTGCCATTGGCCGTGTCGGAGACGACGAGGCCGGCGTTTTTATTCGCCAGCGACTGGCCCGGTTTGACAATATCGACCTCAGTCAGGTGGGTGTTTCCGGCAGCACCTCCTTTACCGATGCTATGATTGATCTGACCAACAAAACGCGCACTTATTTTCAGTATCGTGGAGCCAATGCCCAACTGTGCTTGTCTGATTTCAAGCTGGAGACGTTGGCCGTCAAGATTTTACATGTCGGCTACATTTTGCTCCTTGATTCTTTCGATGTTATTGATGAGACATACGGGACGCTTATGGCCAGATTATTGCACGACGCCCAGCAGCTGGGCATTAAGACATCGATCGACGTTGTCAGCGAAAGCTCGGATCGTTTCAAGCACTACGTCCCGGCCGCCCTGAAATACACGGACTATGCGATTATCAACGAGTATGAGGCTTCTCAGTCCACCGGCATTCCGGTTCGGGATGCCGAGGGAACTTTTTTGGTGGAGCAGGCCTTAAAGATCTGCCGCAACCTGTTTGATCTGGGCGTGTCGACCTGGGCAATCATTCATTCCCGCGAGGGTGCGGTGGGTATGGCGGCAGACGGGACAACAGCCGCTTGGCCGGCGCTGGATATTCCACATGAACAAATCATCAGCACCGTAGGCGCCGGCGACGCCTTTGTGTCGGGTTGCCTGCATCAAGCCTATTACGGGCATACCCTTACCGACGCCATCCGGGTCGGCATTGCTGCTGCCTCAACATCCTTGACCAGCTTTAATGCAACCGACGGTATTTTGCCGGCGAAGCAGCTACTGCAATACTACAGAACAGTAAAAAAAGAAGTGTGGCCGGGCTTTTGAACCGTCTGCACGAAAAGGAGGATTATCATGAGTAGATTCAAATTTTCCGTTGGCCCCTGGAATGTGGCGGATGGAACCGATGTGTACGGGCCACCGACTCGTCAACCGTTGGATCTGGAGACCAAGATCAAGAAATTTGCCGAGCTGGGCTTTTCTGCTGTCCAGTTTCACGATGATGACGTTGTTCCGGATATCAGCAGCAAATCCGAAAAGCAAATTATTGCCGAGGCCAAGTCGGTCAAGGCCATGCTTGACCACTATAACCTCAAGGCCGAATTTGTCGCGCCCCGCCTTTGGTTTGAATCCGAGTTTAAGGACGGCGCCTACACCGCGCCGAAAAAAGCCAATTGGGAGCACGCGATGTGGCGCTCCTACCGTTCGATTGACATTGCCAATGTCCTTGGCTGCGATTTGATCGTGCTTTGGCTGGCCCGTGAGGGCACATTGTGTCTGGAAAGCAAAAAACCGGTTCCGGCCATTTTGCAGCTGGTTGAGTCCTTGAACAAGATGCTGCAATATGATGCCAAAATCCGCATCGCCATTGAGCCCAAGCCTAACGAGCCCATCGACCGTTCCTATGCCGGTACGATTGGCCACGCATTGGCTGTAGCCGGCATGACGATCGACCCGGATCAGGTCGGTGGTCTCCTCGAGTCGGCTCACGCCACCATGGCCGGTCTTGATCCGACCCATGAAATGGCTTTTGCCTTGGCTGCCGGAAAGCTTTGGTCGGTTCACCTTAATGACCAGAACGGCGTCCGCTTCGATCAGGATCGATCCTTTGGCGCTGAGAATCTGCGCTCAGCCTTCAATCAAATCAAAGTGCTCTGCGACAACAACTATGGTTCCAACGGCGAGTATATCGGCCTTGATGTCAAAGCCATGCGATCTTCGGCCGATGCCTATGGCTTCAAGCACTTGGAAACCAGCCTGCGGATCGTTCGGCTGATGGAAGAGAAAGTGGATCAACTGGATCAGGCCAAGGTGGATGCCTTTGTTGCCGCCGATGATTACGAGGGACTGGAGATGTACATTCTGGAGCTTCTCCTGGGAGCTTGACGTGGCAACCGGAGTTATTTTCGGCGCCGGCAGTGTCGGCCGCGGCTTTATTGGCCAACTGTTTGCCGAAAGCCGATTGGAAGTTGTTTTTGTCGATGTTGTACCTCAAATTATCGATGGGATCAACCGTGATGGCTGTTATCCGCATTTGACCGTGAGCAATGCCGGCCGGACCGAAACCAGTGTCGGTCCGGCCCGGGCCATCAACAGCGCGGACAGCCAACGGGTGATCGAGGCGGTTGCCCATACCGACATTCTGGCCACAGCCGTCGGTGCCGGCGCCTTGGCCAAGATTGCAGAACCGTTGGCCCTTGGCTTGGCCCGCCGCCACGAACTCGGCCGGTTGCCGGTTAATATTTTGCTTTGTGAAAATTTGCATGCTGCTGCCGCCTATATGAAGGGCCAGCTGTCGCTGCATCTGGAAGAATCAGTCCGCGATCAGGTGCTGTCGCAGGTCGGCCTGCTTGAAACATCAATCGGGCGCATGATACCTGTACCCTCAGCCGAGCTCCATGCAATCCACCCGGCGGCGGTCAGCGTTGAACCGTACAAATATCTGCCTTTCGATGTTGCTGCCGTTAAAGGGGCTCTGCCGGAAATCGCCGGGCTGACCGGCGACCCCACCGTACCCTTTTCTTACTACACGGACCGTAAGCTATATCTCCACAATCTGGGTCATTGCCTGTGCGCGTATCTGGGTGAATTAAATCGTGACACCTACATTGCCGATGCGATTAACCAACCTGCCATTCGCAGCTTGGTGCGATCCGCCATGCTCGAAAGCGCCCTGGCTTTGGCGGCCAAATATGGGCAGCCGATCGGCGGCTTGATTGACCACATGGACAATCTGTTGGCCCGTTTTGGCAACCACAGTTTGCAGGATACCGTAGAGCGGGTCGGCCGTGATCCTGAACGCAAATTGGCGCCGGGGGATCGTTTCCTGGGCGCATACGCCCTGGCGGTCGAGGCCGGTACGCCGCGCCGCTATTTGAACCTGGCGCTGGCTTACGGCTTGAACAAGTTACGTCTGCTCAAAGGGTGGACGGTCGAAGAAACCACCCGGCATCTCGCCCGGGTTTTTCCGGAGATAAAAGGTGATCAGGACACGATCGCGTCTTACCTTTTCGCGCTGAAAGAGCAAGCCGGACCACAGGAGCTGGTTGGTCTGATTGATGAAGAAATGATGGTTGCGGATCTTGTCTGATAAATGTTTGACATGATAGAAAAGCCTATTATATAATTAGCAGGGCAAGACGCCTCGAGAGACGGAGGCGTCTTTTTCTGTGTTTGGCAGGAACGGTTGATCCGGTCAGAAGGCTTTGAAAATGTGGACTCAGGGAGGATTCAGATGAAATACATTTTTGTGACCGGCGGTGTCGTTTCCGGTCTGGGGAAAGGGATCACGGCGGCATCTCTCGGTCGGTTGCTCAAAGCGCGCGGGATCCGCGTGACCATGCAAAAGCTTGATCCTTATCTTAATATTGACCCTGGAACCATGAATCCATACCAGCACGGCGAAATTTTTGTCACCGATGATGGAGCCGAGACCGATCTGGACCTGGGACACTACGAGCGTTTTATTGATGAAAGTCTGTCAAAGAACAGCAATGTTACCTCCGGCCGTATTTATTGGTCGGTAATTCAAAAAGAGCGAAGAGGCGACTATCAGGGCGGCACCGTTCAGGTCATTCCTCATATTACCAATGAAGTCAAAGACTTTATTCGCAAAGACAAGGCCGGCTATGATGTTGCCATCGTCGAAATCGGCGGAACAATCGGGGATATCGAGGCCCTGCCCATTATCGAAGCCGCCCGGCAGTTTGCGGCGGAAGTCGGCCGTAAAAACTGTTTGTTTATTCATGTCACATTGGTGCCGTTTTTATCGGCGTCCCGGGAACAAAAAACAAAACCGACCCAGCACAGCGTAAAAGATCTGCTCAGCTTGGGGATTCAACCGGATATCATTGTCTGCCGTTCGGAAATTGATATCGGTTATGAACTGAAAGCGAAAATCGCTTTGTTCTGCAATGTGCCGGTCGACTGCGTTATCGCAAATCTGGATTTGCCGATTTTGTATGAAATTCCCCTGGCTCTTGAAAAAGAAGGGTTGGCCGAAATCGTCTGCCAGCGTTTTGGATTTGAGGCATCCAAGCCGGATTTATCAGCTTGGATCGACATGGTAGACGCGCTGAAAAATCCGAAGCGGGAGGCGCGCATTGCCATTGTCGGCAAATATGCCGCGATGCGCGACGCTTATCTGAGCATCGTGGAAGCGCTGGTTCATGGCGGTGCCGCCAATCAGAGTTCAATTGACATCGCATGGGTCGACTCGGACGATGTGACCGATCAAACGGCTCATGAATTGTTTTCGGATGTGGATGGTATCCTGGTTCCGGGTGGATTCGGCGTAAGAGGTATCGAAGGGAAAATAGCGGCGGCACGTTACGCACGCCAAAACAAGATCCCTTATTTTGGCATCTGCCTGGGCATGCAGATTGCCATCGTTGAATTTGCTCGTCATGTCATGGGCTATCAAGAGGCCAACAGCGTTGAGTTTGCGCCGGATACATCCTATCCGGTCGTGGCCCCGGCAAATGTTCCCGGTCAAAAAACCAGTGACCAATTTGACGGTACGATGCGCTTGGGGCAATATCCCTGTGTTGTTGATGAGAAATCCAAGGCATTTGCCTGTTATCAGGAACACTTAATCTATGAGCGACATCGTCATCGCTACGAGGTCAACAACGACTACCGAGAAGCACTGGTTGCTGCGGGAATGGTATTAAGCGGCACGTCTCCCGACGATCGTCTGGTGGAAATAATCGAACTTCCGGATCATCCCTGGTATGTCGCCTGCCAATTTCATCCGGAATTCAAATCGCGGCCCAACCGCCCACACCCTCTGTTTACAGGTTTTGTCGCGGCTTCACTGGCTAGACAAACCAACGCACGGAGCTGATTGGTTCAGGGCGTACCGCGGAGCGGGTTTCGGCTGCCGGCCAACCAATTTGGCAGGCCTCAAAAGCATAGTCCCCCGGTGAAAGACCGGTAAGATCTGCCAGTACTGCGCTTTCTTCCAGGTCGCTAACAGCGGAAATGATCTGTAGTCCTGAATTGAGAGCGGTGGCCTTGAGCATATTTTGCGTGCGAGGATCTCTCCGATCCGTTTTTAATTTCAAATATCGATGACAAAATCAATTTCCTTGTTATCGGCCAGCGCCTCAAAAACCCGGCCGATGATTGCCAAGGCTTCATCGAGCTGCTTGTCGGTATGTGTGGCGGTATAACTGGTGCGCAGGAGACAGTTGTCGCCGGGTACGGCAGGTGGGAAAACCGGATTGACATAAACACCGTTGACCAGCAGCTCCTTTGCTGTTACCAGAGTTCTGCCGACCGTTCCGGTCAAAAGCGGAATAATCGGGACAATGTCATTGCCGCTGTCGTGAACCCGGACATGAGAGAGTTTGGCCAGCCCTTGGCGCATGTGGGAGGCGATCGCATTGAGCCGGCGTACCCGCTCCGGCTCGGCTTCCAGAATGCGCAGGGCTTCGTGAGCCGCCGCGACCTGAGCCGGAGGGATGCTGGCACTAAAGATAAAGGGACGGGCGGTGTGCTTGATGTAATGGATCACCGACTCATCGCCAACGACGCAGCCACCGAGGGAGGCCAATGTCTTGGAAAACGTGTTCATGATCAGGTCGACTTCATCCGTGAGCCCGAAATGTTCGGCTGTGCCGCGTCCGCGCTCGCCGAGGACACCGATTGAATGCGCGTCGTCCAGCAAAATCCGCGCACCGTATTTTTTAGCCAGACGGACGATTTCCGGCAAATTGCAGATTTCGCCTTCCATGCTGAACACGCCGTCGGACACAACCAAAATACCGCCTTTGCCGTCTTCGGCGCAACGTGCCAACAAACGCTCCAGTTCAAGCATGTCGTTGTGTCGATACTTCAGTGTTTTGGCAAAGCTGAGTCGGGTTCCGTCAACGATACTGGCGTGATTCAGGCTGTCGCTCAAAATGTAATCATTTCGACCGGTGATTGCAGAAATGATCGATAAATTTGTCTGAAAGCCGGTGGAAAAAATCAGGCAATCTTCTTTTTGCAGGAACTTTGCCAACGCCGCTTCCAATTCAACATGAAGATCCAGCGTCCCATTCAAAAAGCGCGATCCGGAACACCCGGAACCGTATTTTTCTACAGCTTTGATCGCAGCTTCCTTGACCCGGGGATCAGATGTCAGCCCCAGATAATTATTGGATCCGAGCATAAGGGTACGGCGGCCCTCCATAAGAACTTCCGTATCCTGACCGGAAGTCAGCATGTGGAAAAAAGGATAAACGCCCATAGCCATCGTTTGTTTGGCAGGTGTATAGTCCCAGCACTTTTGAAACAAATCCATTCGGTTCACACTCCTGGTCGGAAAATTAATTTGACAGGCTTTAAATCAGGTTCATCATAGCACACGGACACCGGATTGAGAATAGCAGAGAGCGAAAAGGAATGGCTCCGGCCTTTTCTTTTCGTGGTAAAATTACTGTGTCTGCCAATCGGTAAAAATGACCCTTTGCAGGTCGGAAAACCTGAAGGAGCCTCTTCATGAAAGCAAGGATATTAACAGAAAAATGTATTGGCTGTGGCTTGTGCGTTGAGATTTGTCCCGAAGTGTTTGCCATGGGTGACGATGTGATTGCTTACGTGATTCCGGATGAAATACCGGAAAATGCAACGGACAAAACCCGGGACGTGACTGCCGCCTGTCCTGTTGATGCAATCGAGTTGCTTTGATCAGTTACCGGTAGGCTGTCTGGGATCCTCGGCAACAACCGCCATTTTAAATGGATCTATATAAAAACTGTACGGACCGATCTCCCGATCCTGATCGGTATGATAAATCATGTGAACCAGGATGTGTCCATCCCGGAAAACCACCTGAACAATGGGCTCATGCCAGTTGAGGATATGGGGATCACGACCTGTGTGTTCCCATGCGACCTGCAAATATTTGTCGGTGTCAATAAAACTACGGTAAATATAGGAATAGGCAACAAAAAAGACAATCAAAGCCAGGGCGATGATCAAAATTCTTCGACGATGACGAGAAGTACTCACTTGGGCTTTACCTCATGGCTTCAGACAATTCAGACCCTCTATTTGCTTTTGATCTGATTGCCCTCGCAAAATCGGTCGATATTGAGTATAATATACTACCGGGGGGCGTATGTTCCATGGCCAAATGCAAAAACTGCAATCGCAAGGGCTTTGTTGTCGAGACCGATGTCAACGGTCTTTGCTCGGATTGCGCCCCGTACTATTATCTGACAATGCAGGATGATTTAAAAGCCCTTGAGCAGGCTTTGTTTCTCTTGGCGCGCACCAACAATCCGATGACGGCAATGGCCCGTCTGGATTTGGCCCGGCAGAGTCTTGATCGGCTGCGATCTTATGCCGAGGCCGGACTGATTGTCCTGCCGGCGCCAATTGAGAAATTAGAAGAGCAGCTGCGCGGATTTAACGATGAATGGCAACCGGACTGATTTTTACTGCGGAGGTGCCTTTTGAATAAGGTCCAACCCAAAATTCATTTAACTGCCGGTATTTTGTTTGCGACGATGGCCATGCTGGTGGCTTTGCTGACCCGATCATCCAGAGACGGTCGCTGGCGTGTTTTCAGCGTATTGTCCATTTGGGCGGCCGGGTTGGCGTGGACTTTGTTCATGCGGGCGTACCGCCGACGGTCGGCCGGTCGTCGGAATTCATTCTCGGTCTATCCGGAAGGCCATGCCCGGCTCATCGAGGCCGGCCGGTTGCCGAACCGATATAACCCGCACCTCGAGCTGAGGGAATATGAAATCTGTCATTTTTTGATCGGTGCCCGCCGGCTTCAATTTACGGACCTGCCTGCGAATCAAGGGTTCGATCCGATCCAGCTCATGGTTCGTTTTTCCGGCGGCTCATATTATTTTATATCACGTCCACAGAATATATTGTTGCCGGCGGAATTGAATCGAGAGATTTACGGCGAATTTGTCATCACCAGCCAGCGGGTGATGTTTATCGCACCGGAAAATGGGTTTGAAGTGCCGTTGCAAAGCTTGAAATCACTGGACTGCAGTGTAAATCTTGTTGATTTTCAGGTGCGGGGGCGTCGCTACACCATTCAAACCGAAGCCGCCCCGCTGGCGGAAAAAGTTTTGCACATGCTCTTGCAGCCGCCGGCGATCTGATACGACCATCGTCATCTGGACTTGAATACCAAGAATTGAGAACCTAGATTTCCAACCAGAGTTTGGCAACCGCGTCACTGGGCATTTTCCAGTTTCCTCGTGGCGACAGCGCCACGCTGCCGATTTGAGGTCCGTCGGGCAAACAGGAGCGCTTAAATTGTTGAGCAAAAAAGCGCCGGATGAAAACCTGCAGCCAATGTTGGATGGTTTCCGGAGCGTAGTCATCGGCAAAAGCCGCTTCGGCCAACCGTTTAATTTTAGCCGGTGTAAATCCGTAGCGAATGGTGTAATAAAGGAAAAAGTCATGTAATTCATAAGGACCGAGCAGCTGCTCGGTTTTTTGGGCGATTTTGCCGGATTCGGGCGGCAGCAGTTCGGGGCTGATCGGTGTGTCCAGAATGTCCAGCAAGGTTTTTTTGAGGTCCGGCGCTGCCGAATTTGCAACGTGACGGATCAGATGCCGGAGCAGCGTTTTGGGGACAGAGGAATTGACACCGTACATGGACATATGATCACCGTTGTACGTTGTCCAGCCGAGAGCCAGTTCGGAAAGGTCGCCGGTGCCGATGACCAGGCCGCCGGTTTTGTTGGCCAGATCCATCAGAATCTGGGTTCGTTCGCGAGCCTGGGCGTTTTCATAGGTGGCATCATGGATGTCGGGATCATGGCCGATGTCCTGAAAGTGATTGAGAACTGCTTGGCTAATCGGGATTTCCTGCCATGCAACCCCCAGTTCATCAGCCAAGGACACCGCATTGTTTCGGGTTCTCCCGGTTGTGCCCAAGCCCGGCATTGTGATGGCGGAGATGCCTTTCCGATCCAATTGCAGGGCGTCAAAGACTCGTACGGCAACCAATAAAGCCAAGGTAGAGTCCAGACCTCCTGATAATCCGATCAGAACCGACCGGCAGGCTGTATGCTGCAATCGCTTGCGCAAACCCGCTGCCTGCAATGAGAGAATCTCTTCACAGCGAGCCGCCAGCTCTTGCTGATCTGCCGGCACGAAGGGAGACGATGATAGCTTGCGGCGCAAGGCCAAAGGACGGACTTTCATTGAGAAGGAGATCATCCGATGGGTTTCTGCGGGCTGCGCCGGACAGATGCTTTGTTTTTTCCTATCGGCCGTCAGTGCCTGAAGATCGATATCGGCTGTGACAAGACCTGTGGTAAATAAGGGTGATGCATGAAGCTGGCGGCCTTTTTCGTAAATCAGGTTGTGTCCGGCGAAAACCAGATCGGTGCTCGACTCGCCTTCTCCGGCGTTGGCGTGGACATAGGCACAAACCAGACGATCGGACTGGCTTTGCACCAGCAGACGCCGGCGGGCGGCCCTGCCGACAAATTCGCAGCAAGCGGACGGGTTGGCGATGATGGTTGCGCCGGCGGCGGCATGGTCGATGGCCGGCGAACGGGCAGCGCATAAATCATGGCCGATCTCAACCGCCAGCTGCAGTCCCGGCAGTTCCGGGCAGCCAAAAAGCAGATTTCGGCCAAAAGGAATGCGACTGTTGTCAAAGGGTACTTCAGACAAGGCCGGGCCGGGAGAAAAACAGCGGGTTTCCCATGAGGCTGTCCGACTTTGCAGATGAAGTTTGGGGACAAATCCCATGATGTTGCCTTTGTACAGTACGGCGGCGACATTATAGAGCCGCTCACCGTCGGTCAGCGGAAGCCCGATGACGCTGATGATTGCCAAATCGGACGTGGCCGCGGCCAGGTCAAGCAAGGCATCGGCGGCTCCTGCCAACAATGTCCGGCTGAAAAAAAGATCACCGCAGGTCGATCCGGTCAGACATAGTTCCGGAAAAACAACAAGCTGGACCTGCTCATCCTCAGCTTGGCGGATCAGTTCAAGAATCCGATCCCGATTGCTCTTGCAATCAGCAACCAGAATATCCGGTGTCGCGGCTGCCACGCGCAGAAAACCGTCGTGCATATTCTTGCCCTCACTTGTTTCAAGCTTTGGATTCATTTTATCACAATATTGTCGCCGGTCATGAGCCATGTCTTGACTTTTTAGAAAGAGGCGAGGATACTCTCCTTAAACCCTGTCAAGAAATGACCGGATAGTAAGGAGCTTTCTCATGCCAATTAAGATTCCGGATAATTTACCTGCAACATCGACGCTGGAGCGGGAAAATATTTTTGTTATGCACGAAAACCGGGCGTACTCACAAGATATCCGGCCGTTACGCATCCTGTTTCTGAATCTGATGCCGACAAAAATTACGACCGAGACACAGTTTCTGAGATTGCTGAGCAACTCGCCGTTGCAGGTGGAGGTCGATTTTCTCTACACATCGACATATAGCCCGCGCAACACAGCCAAAGATCATTTGATTAAGTTTTATGAGACCTTTGATCAAGTGCGCGGCCGCCGTTATGACGGCATGATCATTACCGGCGCTCCGGTTGAACACATGCCTTTTGAATCGGTTGCCTATTGGCCGGAATTGTGCGAAATCATGGATTGGAGCCGATCTCATGTTTATTCAACCCTTCATATTTGCTGGGGAGCGCAGGCCGGCCTTTATCATCACTACGGCGTACCCAAACATAATTTGGAGCGGAAGATCTTCGGGGTTTTCCAGCACAGCCTGAGCTGGACACGACCGGTCAAATTGTTCCGTGGATTTGATGATGTTTTCTACGTGCCCCATTCCCGGTATACGGAGGTTCGCCGCGCCGATATTGCCAAAGTCCCCGAGCTGAGGATTTTATCGGAATCGGAGGAAACCGGTGTTTATGCGGTTTCCGATATGTCGGGGCGTCAGATTTTTCTGACCGGCCACTCGGAATATGATCCCTTGACCTTGCTGGAAGAATATCAGCGGGATCAGGCACGGGGACTTCCCATTGATCCTCCGGCGGGATACTTTCCGGACGACGACCCCGGCCGATCACCGATTGTGCGCTGGCGGAGCTCAGCCTATCTTTTGTTTGCCAACTGGCTGAACTATTATGTCTATCAAGAAACACCCTTTGATCTGACGACCATGTAAAGCACAACGTAACTTTAGTTACTGAAAAACCCGTGAAAAAACGGTATTCTCGGTCTGATATTTAATAAAATCCGCAACATAAAACTGCGGTTCCGACAGGAGGAATTTGAATGGCTTTAACAATTAAATCGGACAATTTTGATGAACTCGTGATGAAAAGTGACAAACCGGTTTTGCTTGACTTCTGGGCTGTCTGGTGCGGGCCATGTCGCATGGTTGCCCCGACGGTCGATAAGTTGGCGGAAGATTTTAAAGGGCGCGCGGTAGTGGGCAAGATCAATGTCGACGAGGAGACGGATCTGGCTGAACAATTTAAAGTGATGAGCATACCCACCCTTTACATTCTCAAGTCCGGCAAGGTTGTGGAAAAGATGGTCGGCGCCCGGCCTTACGCCGAACTGGCCGCAGCACTGGAAAAGCACATATAATAACTATCCCGGTATCATTGATCTCAAGGGCTGCCTGAAAAGGCGGCCCTTTTGCCATGTTTTCGTTTATAATGTAGGAAAGCTGATGTACGAGGCTTGACATGGGAGGCAAAAGCATGCGTGTGATCGGCCACTTTGAACAACAGGCCATCGACCGTCTGTGGCAACAGCGGACCGGTTTGCCACTCCTGATCCTAATGGAGAATGCCGCCGCGGCTGTGGTAAAAAGAAGCCGGGAGATGGTGGACCCTGCTGCCACGGTGCTTGTTCTGGCCGGTAAGGGAAATAACGGCGGCGATGCCTTTGCCAGTGCACGGTTGCTGGCCGCCGCCGGGTATCGCGTGGTGTGTCGGGAACTTTTTCCGGATGCGCCGCGACTTTACGAGGTTGAAGCCAACAGGCAGGCCTATCTTGGCCTGGGGCATGAGATCACACCGTTAACCGCAGGTGATTTTGACCGGATGGAAACCGGCTCCTTGATTATTGATGGGATTTTCGGCACAGGTTTCCGTGCCGACCGCCCTTTCCCCGAGCCGGTGCGTCAGGCCTCTTTACTGACAGCCGCCGCGAGGCAGCGGGGTGCTTTGGTGCTTGCCATTGACATTCCCAGCGGCGTAGACGCCGACAGTGGTCATGCTGTCGACGCGGCCTTTTGTGCCGATGTGACCGTCACTTTCTGTCATAACAAAATCGGTCTGTGCGGTGCGCCCGGCCGCTTCCTTGCCGGCCGTGTCCTGGTCGAACCCATTGGTGTGCCGAAGTCCTGGATCGACGACCTGCCGGAGGCAATTGGACTAGAGAGCGGTGTCAGACGCACATATCAAACGGATGTCGATGATGTCCGGGCTGTCCGGCCGGTGAGGGCTGCCGACAGTCACAAAGGACATTTTGGCCGTGTCTTGGTTCTTGGTGGTTCCCCCGGCATGCCCGGCGCGGTTTTGTTGGCGGCCACAGCCGCCGCCCGTTCCGGAGCCGGCCTTGTGGACGTTGCCGTTCCCGAGACGATTGCCGCAACGGTTTTGGCGGCCCGGCCGGAATGCTTGCTGCATACGCTGCCCGAAGGGAAATTTCAATCGCCCGAGCAGCAGACCGGCTTTTTTTCGCAAATGGAAACGCTTCTCCGTTCTGCGTCGGCGGTCGTGGCCGGTATGGGAGCCGGTCAATCGGAATGGCTTCGATCAGCTCTTCCTCAGATGATCTCCGGAGCCGGACAGTTGATCTTGGATGCCGATGCCCTGAATCAAATAGCAAGAGATCCGGACTGTTATTTTGGCTTGTTGCGCGAGCGAGCGGCAAAGGGTCTTGCTCCTGCAATCCTCACGCCCCATCCCGGTGAATTCGGCCGACTGCTGCCGGACTGCTGTTTAAACGATCGTCAGGAGGCGGCGCGCACGCTGTCCGCAGCCTGTTCCTCGGTGGTTGTGCTTAAAGGGGCGGCGACGGTTGTGGCAGAGCCCGGCGGGACGGCCTGGATTAATCCGACGGGCAATCATGGCTTGGCCAAGGGTGGCAGCGGTGATGTTCTGGCCGGCCTGATCGCCGGGTTGCTGGCGCAAGGGCCGGCGACCGCCGAGGCAGCGGTTGCTGCGGTTTACCTGCATGGTCTGGCGGCCGATCTGGCGGCCTCGCGTATGGGACACCGCACCATTCTGGCCGGGGATGTGATCAATGCGATGGGAGACGCTTTGCGACAAGTTGGCTGGGAGCCTTCGTGAAAGGAAAAACAAATGACGCATCATGATTGCCTGAATCGATCTTGGGCGGAAATCAACCTTGATCATATCGCTTGGAACGTTCGGCGAATCCGCCGCTCGGTTCACCGCAGCACGGAGATCATGGCTGTTGTCAAAGCTGATGCCTACGGTCATGGCGTGGATCAGACCATTCCGGTCATGCTGGAAAATGGCGTTACGCGCCTGGCTGTGTCCATATTGGATGAGGCCATTCAACTGCGCCAAGCCGGCGTGGATGCTCCGATCCTGGTTCTCAGCTATACCGATTCCGGCCGGGCGCCGGAAATACTCAAAAATCAGATAACTCAGACCGTTTACAGCCGCGACCTGGCACAGGCGCTTTCCGACGCAGCTGTGCAGCTGAACTGTGATGCGCGCATTCATATCAAGGTTGATACCGGGATGGGACGGGTCGGTTTTCTGGCCGGTTATGGCGCCGTCAAGGATATTACATGGATCGGCCGGTTGCCTCGGGTCATCATTGAAGGCATATATACCCATTTCGCGACCGCCGACGAAGAGGACACAACCTTTGTCTTTGAGCAGTTTGAACAATTTAATGCCATCTGTCGTGAGCTGGAGCGAATCGGCATTCAAATTCCGATCAAGCATGTCTGCAACAGTGCTGCAACCATGCGTTTCCCGGCTATGCATCTGGATCTGGTTCGTCCCGGCTTGATTTTATTTGGCATGATACCGGCCGGCTGCCCCGATGCCTGGACCGATCTGAAACCTGCCATGACTCTGAAATCCGGTGCTATTCTGACCAAAGATCTGCCCTCGGGATATCCGATCAGCTACGGGCGATCTTTTATTACTTCCCGAGAGAGCCAGATTGTTACGATTCCGATCGGTTATGCCGACGGGTATTCCCGCCGCCTGACCGGAAAGGCCAGTGTTCTGCTGAGGGGCCGCCGCCTGCCGGTAATCGGGCGTATTTGCATGGATACCTGCATGGTGGATGCGACCCAATTACCGCCGCCGAGGGTTGCAGTCGGTGAAGAGGTCATACTGTTCGGTGAGCAAATCAATGACGGCAAAAGATCCGGTATCTCGGTTGATGAATTGGCTGCTTGGATGGAAACCATCAATTACGAAGTTACCTGCCTGATTGGTCGGCGTGTTCCGCGGGCCTATGTGACGGCAAAAGGTCTGTCCACGGTCAAGAGCTACATCTTGGGAGAAAACCGATAGCGAACCGCACTTTCCGGGTGCGGTTGAATCCCCCGGGCCTCCATGCTATAATGATGCCCGAACCGAAATGTTTCCGGGGCAGGGTGTGATTCCCTACCGGCGGTGATTCCCCGCAAGGGGCGAGCCCGCGAACCTCTTGACCGGCCCGATGGCCGGAGAGGCTGACAAGGTGAGATTCCTTGGCCGACAGTACAGTCTGGATGGAAGGAAACGATGCGTCTGTTGATGCCTGATTGCCCCCGAGTAACCGGATGGGGGCTTTTTCTTTTCCCAAGACAAAACCCCGACTTGTTCGGTCGAAAAAAACAGAAAGAAGGCCTTACCATGACCGAAAACAGCATGAATCTTCGCATCGACAAAACCCGCGCCCGCATCCGTTGGATTGCCAAAACCGGCGTTCTGTCAGCCGTTGCCATCGCCTTGATGTATCTGGAGATGTCGCTGCCGCTGATGCCGGCTTTTTTTAAATTTGATTTTAGCGAGATCGCAGTACTGCTGGCCTCCTTCGCAATGGGCCCGCTGACCGGCATCCTGGTCGAACTCATCAAGAATCTGGCTCATTTACCGGTATCCGGCACCATGTATGTCGGCGAGCTGGCCAATTTCATTGTCGGTGTGCTTTTTGTCGGCACCGCCGGATGGATTTATCAACGACACAAAACACGCAGCCGCGCCTACCTTGCCATGGCGGCCGGAACCCTTGCCATGACAGTCGGGGCCAGTTTGATCAATTATTTTTTGATGATCCCGTTTTATGTCTCGGCGATGGGGTTCCCGATGGAAACGATTATTAACCTGACGCACAAGGCCGGCAATCTGATGGTCAACGATCTTAAGAGTCTGATTCTATGGGTCTTTGTACCGTTCAATCTGTTTAAAGGCATCCTCATCTCACTTATTGTCGGGCTGGTCTACAAAAGAGTCAGTCCCCTCTTGCATCGCTGACCGGTATGTATAACCGCATTCGGGAGAAAATCGCCTACCGCCTGCTGGTGGGCATCGGCGTGCCGATACTGGTTTGCGGCGGTTTTGTCATTATATATTTCCATGATCCCAACCGGAGCCTTCTCCCGATTCCCTGCCTGTTTAAAATGGTGACCGGGCTTGACTGCATCGGATGCGGCACGACCAGAGCTTTGAACGCGTTGGCTCACGGTAAAATCCTGACGGCGCTCTCACATAATCTGATCATGCCCTTCTGGCTGTTGCTGCCGGCATATGCGTTGCTGGGGGAGTGGCTGCGGGCGGTGATCGGCCGCCCGGTCCTGCCGCCGGTACGTGACCATCGCTGGATGTTGATTTTGCTTTTGGTCAGCAGTCTTTTATTTTTTGTGCTGCGCAATTTACCATGGGAACCGTTTACCTGGTTGGCGGCGTCGGCCGGCCCGCTCCGGTAGCCCGTTCGTGAATAGTTGACAAAGATGTCGGCCGGCGGTCAAAATGTGTGTAGATTTTGTTTTCGGCTCGGCCAACAGACAATCGTCGTTTTGCCGAAGAAAAGCTTTTATCTGCGACAGGAGAATCAATCCGGAGGTGTTGTTGGTGAATCAGAAATTAATTGAAGTGTTGAACAATCAGGGCGACAATTATATCCTGCCGTTTTTCTGGCAACATGGCGAGGATGAGGCGGTTCTGCGCGAGGAAATGGAAAAAATTGATGCATGCGGAATCGGTGCCGTCTGCGTCGAGGCCAGGCCACATCCGGATTTTGCCGGGCCTTTGTGGTGGCGTGATCTGGATATTATTCTGGATGAGGCCAAAAAGCGCGATATGAAGGTCTGGATATTGGACGACGCTCACTTCCCTACCGGTTTTGCCAATGACATCCTGAAAGAAAAACCGATTCATCTGCGCAAACAATACCTCATGTTTAAAAACGCCGATGTTGCCGGCCCGCTTGCCGGTGCCCGTCTTGATGTCGGATCCCTGGCCCGGACGGTGCCGCTGCCCGGGCTTGAACCGTCAACCCCTTTCGGCGCACCCAAAGATCAGCTGGTTTTCACCGATGACAGTCTGTTGGCTGTCGTGGCCGGACGGGTATTGTCGGGTGACAGCATAGATCCCGAGTCCTTGATTGATTTGACCGCCCGTGTCGTGGACGGTGTGCTGACCTGGAATGTTCCGGCCGGTGCCTGGCGTGTTTTGATTCTTTATCTGACCCGAAACGGCGGTGGCAACACCAATTACATCAATATGCTTGATCGCGCTTCCTGCGCATTGCAAATCGAGGCGGTTTATGAACCCCACTACGCCCGCTATGCTGATGATTTTGGCAAAACCATCGCCGGATTTTTTTCCGATGAGCCTTTGGTGGGCAATACCGCCGGCTTTAGCTTTGACGAAGTGATCGGGAAAAAAATGATGCCGCTTCCCTGGAGTGCCGAAATGCCGGAATTGCTGCGAAATGCCTTAGGAGACAATTGGCTGCTGCAGCTGCCGTTTCTTTGGTTCGCCGGGCCGGAGGCTGACCCTCGGGCTGCCCATGCTCGTTATGCCTTCATGGATATTGTGACCCGGTTGATCGAAAAGAATTTCAGCCGTCAGATCGGCGAATGGTGTGCGGCGCGCGGTGTCGAATATATCGGTCATCTGATTGAAGACAACAACCAACATAGCCGGCTTGGCAGCAGTCTTGGTCATTTTTTCCGTGGGCTGGCGGGACAGCATATGTCCGGAATTGATAACATCGGCGGACAAGTTTTGCCGGGCATGGAAAACACATTGCGCCACCGCCGGATTCTACAGTCCGGCGACGGCGAGTTTTTCCATTTTGCCCTTGGTAAATTGGGTTCGTCGTACGGCCATATTGATCCGCTCAAAAAAGGCCGGACCATGTGTGAGATTTTCGGAGCCTACGGTTGGGGTGAAGGTGTTCGTATGATGAAGTGGTTGACGGATCATTTTTTGGTTCGCGGCGTCAACCACTATGTGCCTCACGCCTTTTCCCCAAAAGAGTTTCCCGACGAGGATTGCCCGCCGCATTTCTATGCCCGCGGAAACAACCCGCAATACCGCCATTTTGGCCATCTGATGCGTTATATGAACCGTATGTGCCACCTGCTGAATGATGGCCGGGCAATGGCGCCGGCGGCGATTCTTTATCATGCTGAAAGCGAATGGACCGGCAAAACCATGTTGATGCAAAAACCGGCCCGTGTCCTGACCGAAAACCAGATTGATTTTGATTTTTTACCGTCGGACGTCTTCAGTGATCGCCAAACCTACCGGACGAGTTTTTCCGACGGCCGACTGATTGTCAACCAAAACATGTATCGTTGCCTGATTGTGCCGACCGCCGAGTACATTCATTCGACCGTCGCTGAATTTGCCGTTCAGGCCATGGGCGAAGGCTTTCCGGTTGTTTTTATCAACAAATTGCCGCGAGGTGTCAGTGATGGTATGGTCAGCGGCAAGACTTTGCCGGAAAATCTGTGCTCCTGCCTTGTGTCGACCTTGAAAGCGTTGCCGGACCTGCTTGACAGCCTCGGCATCAGGGACATCGTCTTGGATCATCCCTTCCCGGCCCTGCGCTATCTGCACTACCGGACCGGAAGCGATACGTTCATGTTCTTTAACGAATCCCTCAGCGATACGGTGGATACCTGGATTTATCTGCCTGTAGCCGGCCCGGCGGCCTTTTACGACGGGGAGGAAAACAAACTCTATCATGCTTCGATCCGACCGGAGGGCAAAGGATCAAAGGTCCGGGTGGTTCTGGAACCCTACGAGTCCTGTGTCTTGGTCTTTGATCGAGAAATACCGTCTGACCTGCCGGTTCGCGAACCCTTGAGCATGCTCAAGCCCATGCTGGAAATCAACGGGCCCTGGCAGATTTCGCTGGCAACGGCAAAGGAGTATCCCAACTTCAAAGATCGCCGAGAGACCGCCGTTTTGTACGATATCAGCATCGAACGGCCAAATTTCTCGGGAACCGTCTGCTATGAAACGGCCGTTGAAGTGCAGGCCGAAACCGGGCAAGGGCACGTGCTGCTTTTGGAAGAGGCCAATGAAGCCGTCGAGGTCTGGGTTAATGATAACTATGCCGGCATCAGGCTTTGTCCGCCCTACCGGTTCCCCGTCGGCGAACTTCTCGTCACCGGTCGCAACACATTGCGGATCGAGGTGAGCAACACACTGGAGAATCAGATGAAAGACAAGGTAAATCCGGTTATGTCGGTTCTTCACGCGCCCGGCTTTACCCTGCCGGCCGGCCTGACCGGCAAGGTGGAAATCTATTCGGCAGATGTTGGTTGACGCTGCCCGGTGAAAGGCATAAAATTTAAAACAAGAAGTGTTATGCTGATTGGAGGGTTATTGTTATGCAGCGCGGAATGCAACATTAAGTGTCGCCCAATGTTAAGAAACCAACCTGTATACTTCTAACGGTGTTCTGTAATCCAAAATCTTTCGAGGATAAGTATTCAGCCACATCTCTATGCGTTTGATTTC